>JBCCAW010000753.1:0-2347 GCA_039814655.1 Myxococcota bacterium
CCGCGTAGGCGGCCCGCATGGTCACGTCGACATAGATGCCCCCGCCCCCCGGCCCCGCCCCGCGCGTCGCCTCGGCGATGGCCCGCGGGTCGTTCACCGGGACCAGGGGCTGGGTCCAGCTCACCTCCGTATCGATGTGCATCACCCCGACGCGGTCCTGGGGCGCGAGCAAGAGCGCCGAGCGCGCCGCGGCCTCGTTCGCCAGGTCGAGCTTCGTCGTCCCGGGCGTCGCTTCCATGCCCATGGAGCCGCTCTTGTCGATGGCGATGAGCATCGCGAGGGAGAGGCGGTCCTTCCGCTGGCGCAAGTCGAAGTGGGCCGGCAAGGCCTCCTCGACGGGCGTATGGGCGTAGCCGCCAAGGCCGAAGCTCTCCCGGGCCCCGGCCATGAAGAGACCGCCTCCGAGGTCGCGCACGTAGCTCCGGAGGTCCTCCATCTGCGTGGGCGAGAGGCGCCGCGCGTTCAGGTCGCTGAGGACCACGAGGTCGTAGCTCGCCAGCTCGGCGAGGCTGGCCGGGAAGCGGTTGGGGCCCACGCGCTCGACCACCGGGCCGTCGGCGCCGAGGGCCTCCGCGAGGGCCTCCGCCTCCTGCGGCGCGCCGGCGACGACGAGGGACCGGCGCGCACCGAGCACGCGGAGGAAGGCGCCGCCTTCGTTGTTGGTCCGGCCCGCATCGTAGCGGTCGAAGTCGCCCGCGGGCTCGATGAGCACGTCATAGCGATGCACGCCGGGATCCGGCGCTTCGTCGCGGAGCCGGAGCACGTCCGTGCCGGCGCGAAGCGTGGTCTCGCCCTCCGCGAGGACCTGGCCGTCGCGAAGCACGCGTACGCGCGCCGGCGTCTCCTGCGAGGCCCGGGTCACGACGCGCAGCTCGACCGGCTCCCCGGGGGTCGCCGCCCGCGGCAGGCGCACGCGCTCGACGGCGATCTCCGCGCGCGGCGCGACGTCGAGCGGGAACACGTCGATGGCCACGCCCCTCGCCGCCGCGAGCGCCGCCGCAGCGAGCGTGTCGCCGCGGGTGGCGACCCCATCGCTGAGGAGCACCAGCCGACCGGCGTAACCGGCGGGCAGGTCCGCGAGGCCCCGGCGCAGGGCCGCCTCGAGATGCGTGGCGTCCCGGGGGACCGAGGCGGACTCCGTGGCCAAGGCCGGGCGCGGGCTGGGCAGGTGCTCCGTCGCGGCCTCGGCCCCGAACACGACGAGGCCGGCGACGTCCTCCGCCCCCATGGCGTCCGTGGCCTCGGCGAGGCGTGCGCGGAGGGCCTCGGCGTTGTTCGCCCCCTCGACGCTCCGGCTGACGTCGAGAAGAAAGAGCGCGGCGACCCGGTCCCGCGCGGTGCCCAGCTCGAGGCCGCCAAGGGCAAGGGCGACGGCGAGCGCGGATCCACCCATGGTGAGCTGTACCGCCCGTCGCCGGAGACCGGTCCCCGGGAGCAAGCGCAGGCGAAAGAGGACGAAGGCGACGGCGGCCAGCGCCGGCATCAGCAGCCACGGATGGGCAAAGCGGATCATCGTCGCCCGGGCTCTCCGCGCGCGCTGCTTCCTGAACCCGGCGGCGCCCGGCGGCGCCTCCCGCGCGTCGCCCAGGCAGCTTCCAGGGCGAGGGCGAGGAGCCCGAAGGCCGCCAGCGCGAGCCAGGGGCCATCGCCCTGACCCGGCGACCCGGCCGCCGCTTCCCCGGCCTCCGCCGGCGCGCCGGACACCTGCACGAGGCGAAGGCGCGGGCGCGGATCCGACTCCGCGGGGTCCCGCAAGGCCCGCAGCGCGAAGCGCTCTCGCTCATCTTCGAGGCGCACGCGAAACACGCCCGGCTCCGGCGGAACGGGTACGAGCGCGACGCCGGACCTCGCCACCGCCGTCGCCGTGCGCCCGCTGGGGCTCGTGACGCGCACCGTCGACCCGTCCGGCGCGGGGACGCGCAACGGCGCACCCAGCGGCCCCGGCGGAATGCCCCCGGCGGCTTCGAGGCGCCGCGCTCGCTCGAGGAGGTTGCGGACGAAGATGACGAAGCTCGGCTGCCGCGGCCAGTCGCTCCGCTCCAGGTCGAAGCCGAGCACGAGGGACGCGCCACCGCCACGCTCGACGAAGGTGAGCGCCGGCCCGGCGCGGGTCTCGAGGAGCGGCCGACCGGCCCCGGCGAGAGGTGTCACGGCGGCGAGGTGCACGTCCTCGAAGCTCACGAAGCGGAGGGCCTCGGCGTCCTCGGCCCAGGTAAGGATGGCCGGCGCTTCGGCCCGGGCCCCCACGCGAAGCTCGAAGGCCATCGGCGGGTCCGGTGCGAGCACGAGTGAGAGCCCCGGCGGCGGCTCGTCGGGCACGGCTCCCGCGTACACGACGAAGCCCTCG
>JBCCAW010000299.1:0-7244 GCA_039814655.1 Myxococcota bacterium
CCTTCCCGTCGTCCTGTACGGCCTTCCAGAGGATGAGCATGGGCGGGAAGGCCAGGAGCACGACGCTGGTGGTCTCGAGGTCGATGGGCAAAAGCCCGCCGCTCGCGTCGGCCTCGACGACGCCGGTCACGCCAAAGACACCGATGAGGATGAGCGAGATGGGCAAGACGACGAAGGGAACCTGGTTGATCTGCCCGGAGGCGTTGGCCAGGGCGATGTCGTAGAGGCCCTTCGCGTGGCTGGTCACGATCATCACCAGCGCGCCGGCCGCGGCGAAGACGCTCAGGATGATGGCGCCGAGCATCTCCGAGACGCCCATGGCCGTCAGGCCCGTCACGAGGATGTCCGCGAAGTCGCCCACGGCGTGGCCGCCCACCACGGACGCCGCAACGCCGAGCAGGCCGAAGGCAGCGATGCGCCCCCACCCGGGCTTCTCGCCTTCGCTCTTCGGGGGGTCCACGTCGTCGTCCGCGGCGAACTGGGTCACGAGCTGCCAGAGCGCCACGGCCTCGACGAAGAGCAGCGCGACGCCCAGCACGAAGAGGTCCGCGGCGCCGAGACCCTCGCCGCGGTGCGCCCCCGCGTCGAAGGTGTTGAGCATGAGCATGAGCAGGCCCGTACCGAGAAAGGTCGCGGCGGCGGCGGCGAAGAGATCCGTCGAGAGCTTCACCAGCGGTTCCGGGAGCCGTGCAGCTCCGCGCTCATCACGGGGCAGGAGCGCGCTGTAGAGGCCAAAGGCCAGGGCGCCGACGTGCAGCGTCAGCATGGTCACGATGAAGCCCACGCGCGGCTCCTTCGCCAGTACGAAGGCGAGCATGACGATCTCCGGCACGTTGCTCGCGAGGCCGGCCATGGTCCCGGCCACGAAGGGGTTCCAGTCGAGGCGTTCGCCGATGCCCTCGACGCTCTTGATCATCGCCTCGCAGCTCCCGAAGACCACGAGCAAGCCGCCGAGGCCGAGGAGCGCGCCGACGGCCCAGGTAGGGAGCGCGCCATGCGCGAAGGTGCCGCCGGCGACCATGGCGCCGCCGCCCAGGAGAAAGCCGATGTAGGTGTTTCCGCCGCCGCCGCCTGCTGCCATCGCGGCGGACCATAGCGCGTACGGCAGGCCGCGGCGCGCGCGGACTCAGCCGGCGCCGGAGGCCCGGTCCGGGCCCCGTGTCAGCGCGGCTTCGAGCCGGCCTTCGTCTTCCGGCAGGCTACGCACGAGCGTCGCTTTCGCTGCGAGCGCGCCCCCGGGCCCCTGCACCGCGTGCTCGGTCACCGCGTGCCCCTCGCCGGTCACGCCGGCGAGGCGCGTGGTAACGCGCACGGCGTCGCCGGGGCCCACGCCGCCGCGGAAGCGCACCTCCTCGGCGACGGCGACGAGCGCGACCGGGTCCACGGGCCCGCCGGGCGCCGCGCGCAGCACCCGGGCGAGCCCTTCGTCGGCCCAGTCCACGTACACCGGGTGGTTCACGTGACCGAGCGGGTCCGCCCAGGTCTCCCAGCTCGTGAAGGTGAAGGCGTGCTCGGGCCCGCGCCGCGCGTCGAAGGACGGGAGGCCGACGGGACCGCCGTGGTCTTCGGCGGCGAAGGACGCCTCGAGCTCCGGCGCCGAGCGGAGCGCGCGGTAGGCGCCGTCCACGGTGCCGATGTGCACCCACTCCTGGCTGGCAGCGGCCAGCGGCTGCGCACCGAGCTTCAGCCGGCACTCGCGATGGAAGAGCGTTCCGCGGCGGATGAGCCGGGGCCAGGTCTGACCCGTGAGAGCTTCGCCGTAGACGACCTCCCGGTCGTGACGGACCACCATGCGCCGCATCATGAAGTTCACGCCCGCGGCCCGGTAGCGCTCCGGTGGCCAACCCACGGCGGTGGACCCGAGCACCGCGACCTCCTGGAAGGCGCGCCAGAGATCCCCCGCTCGGGCGACCTCCCGCGGCGTGAAGGCCGAGCGGGGGACGTGGATGGGGACCTCGATCACGGCGCTCGTCCCCTGGGCGCGGTGTTCACTCGGCCGTGGCGCGTGCGGGGGCGGCGTCAGCGTTGCCCGCGTCGGCCGTCGCCGCGTCGTCCGTAGCCGGCGCGTCGCCAGCCTGGCCACGCGCCCGCCGGCTGACCCCGGCGATTTGCAGCAGCGCCGGCTGCACCACGAGCGTGGCCAGCAGGCAGCTCGCCACGGTGACGGCGATCAACTCGCCGAAGCGCCGCACCGGCACGAAGTTGCTCATGAGCAGCACGGCGAAGCCGAACATTAGCGTCACGCTGCTGATGACGATGGCGCGGCCCGTGCCTCGCGCGGCCCGCAGCAGCGCCGAATGCGTATGCGAGCGGCGCTCCCGCGTCTCTTCCCGGAAGCGCGCGAGCACGTGAATGCTCCCATCGACGGCGAGGCCCAAGCTGATGGAGAAGATGATGACCGTCGCGGCGTTCAGCGGGATGTCCCTCAGCACCATGTAGGCCATGGTCACCACGAGGGGGATGACGTTCGGCGGGATGCTGAGGAGCCCGAGCCGCAGGCTCCGGAAGAGCAACGAGAGCAGGACGAAGATGATCGCGATGGCCGTCAGCAGGCTGCCGAGGAGGTCGCCCACGACCGCATCCATGCCGACGGAGCCCGTGTAGGCCTCGCCGGTGAAGGAGTAGCGGACGCCGCTATCGGCCAGCGTCTCGCCGAGCTGCGCCTCGAGGTCGCGGATGAACCCCATGGTCGCCTGCGCCCCCACGTCGCGCACCTTGATCTGCAAGCGCATCTGCCGGCCGTCCGGGCCGAGCCAGGCTTTCAGGGGGTCCGTCTTCTCTTCGCGGACGCGGAGCAGGCTGACGAGCGCCTCGACCTGCTCTCGATTGACGAAGGGCGCCGTGCGCGCGGTCCCGTCGAGGCTCAGCAGGTAAAGCGTCTGCCGGAGAATCGGCGCATGGCTCATGGCGCCGAGAATCTCGTCGCGTTCCGTGGCCCAGCGCGCGATTTCATCGAGGCTCGCCAGGAGCGCCGGGTCCAGGAAGCGTCCCTCGTCGTCGGCCTCCAGAAACACCTCGAGGGGCCGCACGCCATCGAGCTTCTCTTCGAGCAGCCGCGTCGTGGTGTAGACAGGGTCCTCCTCGTCGAACTGGTCGAGGAGCGCGTGGTCGACCTCGAGGAGCGTGGCGCCGTAGATGCACACGCCGAGGAAGATCGCGGTCAGGCCGAGCACGCCCCAGGAGCGCTTCAGCACCGCGGAGGTCATGCGCACGATGCCCGTCTCGAGCCAGCCGCCGCCCTCCTGGGCCTTCGCCGGTGGCGCCTTCACCCAGGTGATCACCGCGGGCAGGAAGGTGATGGTGACGACGTAGGCGATCATCACGCCGATGGCGCTCGTCACGCCGAAGTGCCGCAGCATCACGGTCTTGCTGACGACGAGGCTCGCCAAGCCCACGGCGGTGGTCACGCTCGTGAGGAGGCACGCCATGGCCATGTAGCGGACCGTCGTCCGCACGCTCGTGAGCTTGTCGTCGCCCCGGTGGAGCTCCTCCCGGTAGCGCCCGATGAGGTGTACCGAATCGCTGATGCCGATGATGATCAGCAGCGTCGGGATGACGTTGTTCAGGACGTTGAACGGTTCGCCCACGGCGGCCATGCCGCCGACGGTCATCACGGCGGTGATGGCCACGGCGGCGATGGGCAGCACCACGCCCCAGAACCAGCGAAGCGCCAGCGCCAGGAACACGATGCAGACGAGCAGCGTCAGCGGTACGAGCGTGAGCTGGTCGGAGCGAATGTTCTCGACGATGGCGCTGCGAAGGTAGGGCAGCCCGCCGAGGAGCATGCGCGTGCCCTCCGGGGCCGGGACGGCGCCCAGCGCTTCGCCGAGGCCCACCACGTTCTCGCGCATGGTGCGGCTGTCCTGCGGCGCGAGCATGAGCAGCGTCACGGCGACGCTCCGGTCCCGGCTCACGAGCCGGCCCTCCACCAGCGCGGACTGGTCGAGGGCTTCTTCGAGCTCGTCGACGTCCTCCGCCGTGACGTCCTCGCCGTCGACGATGGCCTCGGTCTGGAGCTCCCGGTCCAGGCCCGAGAAGCCGGTGAGGCCCCGGGGGAAACGCTCCGGGTCCGCCTCGATGAGGCTCACGAGCAGGTCGGTGATCTCCGCGCTCAGCTCCTCGTCGAGGGCGGCGCGTGCTCCGCCCTCGCCCTCGAGGCCCAGCTCGGCCTCGAGGTCGTCGAGGGAGCCGCCTTCGTCGCCGAGGCCTAGCTCCGCTTCGAGGTCGTCGAGGGACGGACCCTCATCCGGGGCGAGACCGAGCTCCTGCTCGAGGTCGTCGAGGGAGGTCCCGGCGCCGGGGTCGATCTGGCCCGCGGGCCGCGGTGCGACGCGGCGCCGAGGCAGGGGCGTCCGCGTGAGGCTGATCACGCTCTCGACCCACGGCTGCTCCTCGGCGAGGCGCGTGAGCGTGTGGAGATACTGAAGCGGCTCGCGGCGGAGCACGCTTTCGCGATCCTCCACGAGCAGCACCATGACCTTCTCCGTATCGCCGAAAGTCGCTTCGAAGCGACCGTCCGCGGCCCCGCCGTTCTCCTCGCCCTCGTAGGAGGAGATGAGGTTTTCGATGCTCGGGTCGACCTGGATGTGCGGAATCTGCAGCGCGAGCGCCAAGCTGCTGGCGAGCAGCACACCGAGCACGAGGGCTCGCCGCGTCGTCACCACCTTCGCCAGCGTCTCCAGCAAACTGCGCGTACCTTCCGGGATCGAGAGCGCCCCGCGCCCTTCACGACAGGCGTCGCGCGGCGGAACGCGGCCCCGACGTCCGGGTCCGATCCGGGCTGTGTCTAGCCGCCGGCTGGGGGGGCGAGCAAGCGGTCGCACCCTCGAAGCCCACCGTCGCTGATACGTGTTTCACCGCGCGGAGCGGGCTTGCTCGGGACCCCCTCGCTCGCGCGCCAGTGGCGCGCTGGCCATCTCCCTTGACCCCGGCCGGTGCCGGTGCGACCAAGGCGCGTCGGACGCGGTCCGGCCGGAGGAGGTCTCGGTGGTTCGAACGGAGGGAGGGACGGCGCTGCGCCAGCAGCTCGAGGCGCTGGCCGACAACCTGCACTGGGTGTGGGCGTGGCGCGTGCCGGCGATCTTCCGGACCCTCGACGCCGAGGGCTGGGAGCTCAGCGGTCACGATCCCCATGCGGTTCTTCGCTCCCTCGACGACGCGGCCCTCGAGCAGAAGGTGGGTCGGGCGAGTCTCCGCTCGGACATCGAGGCAGCGGTGCGCGAGCGCAACGTCTACCTCGAGGCCCAGGACACCTGGGGAGCCCACTACGCGGGTCTGCTGCACCGTGCGCCCGTGGCCTATTTCTCGGCGGAGTTCGGTCTCCACGAGTCCCTGGCCATCTACTCCGGCGGCCTCGGAGTCCTGAGCGGCGACCACCTGAAGAGCGCCTCGGACCTCGGCCTCGGCCTCGTCGGGGTCGGCCTGCTGTACCGAGACGGTTACTTCCGGCAGTCCCTCGACGCGACGGGACGGCAAAAGGACACCTACGAACACCTCGTGCCGGCGTCACGCGGGCTTCGCCCGGCCCTTAGCCCCGACGGCGAGGCCGTGCGCGTATCCGTGGAGACCCAGCATGGGGCCATTCACGCTCAGGTCTGGGAGGCCCGCGTCGGACGCATCCGCCTCTTCCTCCTCGACACGGACGTCGAGCCGAACGACGACGCGGACCGGAGCCTGACCTGGCGCCTCTACGGGGGCGATCGTCGCACGCGCATTCGCCAGGAGCTCGTGCTGGGCATCGGCGGTCATCGCGCGCTTCGGGCCCTCGGTTTCGAGCCTTCGGTGCTTCACCTCAACGAGGGGCACAGCGCCTTTGCCGCGCTCGAGGCCACGGCCGTCCGCATGGAGCGGGAGGGCCTCTCCTTCGAGGAGGCGGCCTTCGAGACCGCGAGCCGCTGCGTGTTCACGACGCACACGCCCGTTCCTGCGGGGCACGACCGCTTCGACGCGGGGCTGGCCCTCGAGCATTTGGCCCCGCTCCGGGACCGGCTTCACCTGGACGACCGGGGCCTTCTCGGCCTCGGCCGACACCACCCGGACGACCCCAACGAGGAGCTCAACATGACCGTGCTGGCCCTGCGCATGGCGCAGCGGGTCAACGGCGTGTCGTACCTCCACGGGCGCACGAGCCGGGCCATGTTCCGGCACCTCTACCCGGACCGCCGGGCCCACGCGGTGCCCATCGGTCACGTCACCAACGGCGTGCACGTCCCCACCTGGATGGCGCCGCGCATGCGTCGCTTCCTGAACGAGCGGCTCGCGCCGGACTGGTTCCAGCGCCTCGGCCACCGTGAGACGTGGCTCCCCGTGCGGGACATTCCGGATGAAGACCTCTGGGAGATCCGCGGCGCTCTCAAGCGCTCCCTCGTGCGCGTGGCGCGCGTTCGCGCCGCGGCGGAAGCCTCGAAGCGCGGCGAGGCGCCGGAGATCGTGGAGGCCATGCGCGGCGCCCTCGACGAGGACGTGCTCACCATCGGCTTCGCGCGCCGCTTCGCCACCTACAAGCGCGCAGCCCTGGTCTTTCAAGATCTGAGCTGGCTGCAGGCGCTGGTGGACGACCCGGAGCGGCCGGTCCGCTTCGTCTTCGCGGGCAAGGCGCATCCCGCCGACGAGAACGGCAAGCGCCTGGTGCAGCGCGTGTTCGAGGCGTCCCGGGACCCGCGCTTCCTCGGCAAGATCGTGTTCCTCGAGAACTACGACATGGCCGTCGGCCGGCTGATGGTCCAGGGCGTCGACGTTTGGCTCAACAACCCCCGCCGGCCCATGGAGGCCTCGGGCACCTCCGGTCAGAAGATCGTGCTCAATGGTGGCCTCAACTGCTCCGTGCTCGATGGGTGGTGGGCCGAGGGCTACGACGGGCTGAACGGTTTCGCCATCGGGACCGGCGAGGTGCACCGGGACCCGCAGCTCCAGGACGCACGCGACGCCGACGCCCTGCGCGCCGTGCTCGAGAACGAAGTCGTCCCGGGCTACTACACGCGGGATGGCTACGGGCTGCCGCGCGCCTGGCTCGCGCGCATCAAGCGCTCGATGACCACGCTGGCCTGGCGCTTCAACACGGACCGCATGCTCATGGACTACGCGGAGCGCTACTACCTCCCGGCCGCGGGCGTGCAGCTCGCCGAGGCCCGGCGCTAACGCGCCGTGACGCCCGTCTTACCCCAGGCTAAACCCCCCCACCCAGGCGGGGCCTTTGCCCCCGCCGCCCCCCGGGACCGCGCCCCCCCAAGGCCCACCCCCCCACC
>JBCCAW010000232.1:0-8633 GCA_039814655.1 Myxococcota bacterium
CTGATGATCGTCAATTTAAATTCACGAACAGGTTGACCGTCATGTATCGATGAATCAATCTCAGGTGAAAAGGGGAAGAAGCTCTTTCACTCTGGACGTTTTACGTGCCCAACCAATAGTAACTTTATTCTATAAGCGGATTCTTTCGTTTTTTTTTCAGAGGCTATGCAGGCTTCGAGATTCGCCGGGAGCTGATCGCGCACCGCACGAAGCTCCTGATTCGGCACGTCGAGAATGCTGCGGCCGAAGGCCCACAGTTCGTCGACGCTTCCCCCTCCCATGCTCGCCAGGTCGCCGAACATCAGCTCGAAGCCCGCCTGCGGTTGACCGAGCTGGGCCACCGGCGCGACGGGCCGATCGTACGTTCGGCCGAGCGTGTAGTCTGCGGGCGTCCCGGCGAAGACGCTGTCGAGGCGGAAGCTGCCGCCCTGCATGCGGACGTTGAGGCTCTTCCGGAGCGGGTTCGTGATGACGCCGCGCTCAAGGTAGTCGAAGGCCACGATCTGGTCGATGCTCGGCGCCATCATGTCCTGGCCGGCCCCGGAGCTCGTCGTCCAGGGCACCTCGCCCGAGTACATCACCGCGCCCGGCGCCACGTGGCCCCCGTGGTCCCCGTCGTATTCCTCCCGGATGAACGTCTGAAAGCCGTACTCGTCGAAGACGATCGCGTCGCCTTTGAAGTCCGTGTAGGGCTCGTAGCCAAAGGCGAAGTCGTAGCCCATGCCCTCGCCGAGCAGGTAGTCGTTGCCGGCCACCTTCCCATTCGGCAGGAACACCGTGATCATCTGGCGCCGCGACGCGATGCCCTGGGCTTCGGCCAGGTCAGGCCAGTACGCCGCCACGGGCGCGAGCAGCCCCGCCATGGCGGAGTGCCGAAGAAAATCGCGTCGCTTCCACTTCCGCACGCTCAATCCTCCCTTTGGGCCACGGCGGCCCGGAAGCGCTCCGAGAGCGCGATGCGGCGGAAGAGCGCGAGGACGTCCGTCTCGTCGTCCTCGAAGGCGCGCTCGAGCGCCTCGAGCGTGTCCCGGTCCAGCGACGAGCTGCGGCTTCCCTGGGCGTAGCGGAAGGCCTGCGCGACGAAGCAGCGCGTCAGGAGCGGGTGGTCCGCGAAGGCCGCGACGGCCTCCGCGGTGCTGGAGAAGTGCACGGCGTCGTAGGGCTCGGCGTGGAACATGCCGGCGGCCTCGCTCGACGGGACGACGCTCTCCGGATGTCGGCGCCCGACGTTGTCGAAGAGATCGAGGGCGAAGCCCGCGTTGAGCGTTTCGTGGCAGTTGCTGCACGGTTGCACTTCGAGGAGCGAAGCGAACTGCTCGCGGAAGGTGCGCTCGCCGGGGTCGGCCGGAAGCTGGGCCGTCACCTCGCCGAAGTCGGCCCCGAAGCCCGTGCACATCAGCTCGGACACGAGGAAATGCCCGCGCTGCATGGGGGAGCGCCCGGACTCCTTTGCGTGCGCCGCGAGCACCAGGGGTGTCGTGAGCAGGCCGCGGCGGTCGGTCCCCGCCAGCGACACCTCACGCCAGCCGCTGCCGCCCGCGTCGAGACCGTAGAGTTGGGCGACCCGGTCGTCCACGACCGTCGTCGAGCTGGTCAGCAGCGAACGAAGGCCGCGCCGCTCGGTGAAGAGCTCGCGCGTCACGAGGCGCCGCACCTCCTCGACCATGGCGGCTTCGGTGCCTTCGGGAAGCTCGTCCGCGCCGGCCCGCGTCGAGAGGTCGAAGCCGTCGAGGCCGAGCCAGTCGAAGACGAACTCGACCAGTCGGGATGCAGTACGCGAATCGGCGAGCAAGCGGTCGACGTGGGCTTCGTAGGTGCCCGGCTCGTGCAGGCTGCCATCGAAGGCGGCGGCGAGGAGCGCGTCGTCGGGCGGCCGCCCCCAGAGGAAGAACGAGAGCTTCTGGGCGAGCTCCGTGGGGGTGAGGCGCCCGGCCGCGTCGCCGAGCTCGGTGCGGTACTGGAAGTCGGCGCTCATGAGCGCCGCCTGGATCACCGCCCGGCGTGCGCCTTCGTCGCCCAGGCCCGAGCGCGCGCGGTCATAGAGGGCGAGGTAGCGACGCAGGGCCTCGTCCGAGAGCCGCGTCGAGAGCGCCCGCTCGAGGCCGGCCCGGAGCTCCGCCTCGCTGCACGTCGCCGCGGCGCAGGGGAAGCTCGTCTCGAGGGGTGCGACGCTCGCGACCTCCGTGGCGAGCTGGAGCCGGGCGTGAAGCGCCAGCCCGCCGCGTAACGCGAGGCGCGCGGCGTCGTTGCCCAGGTAGTACTCCTCGCTCGGCGTGGCGAGGCCCGAGACATCCGGCTCCACGCCGAAGCGGTCCAGAGCGGCGCGGGAGAGCTCGGCGGGGGTGAGTCCCCGGATGCCGGGCTGGAGCGACGGGCCGCGCGGCTCGAGCTGAAAGGGAAGGCCCGGCGTCAGGGGCTCGTCGTCCACCATGGCCGGAGGCACCGCCGCGTCCTCGATGACGCCGTTGCAGCCCATGAGGACTAGCAAAACGGCCAGGCTGGAAAGGACTCTCGGCATACGCGCTCGCCAGAGCGTGCCGAGAGCCTTGGTTCGCCACCATAACGGCGGCGTCGTCGATGACGGCGCGCCGCCGCGTCGTCCGGAGGCAGCGCGGCGGCCGAGCGCGGAGTCTCGGGCCGCTCAGCGCCGGCGACTGCGTCCGCGTCCGCGGCGGGCGCGACCCGTCGAGGGGAAGGGCTCTCCGATGGCGGGAATGCCTGCACCGATGGCGCGGCCCGCGGGCGTGGCCCAGGCGCGGCCGAAGAAGGCGCCGGGTCGCGCCGAGCGCGGGTCCGTGCGCGCGTCGATAGGGCTGTCGCCCGGGATGACGCCGTCGACGAGGTGCGCGCCCGGGTGGAGCACGAGGCCCGCGCTCTCCTCGGCGTGCGGCTGCACGAGACCGTCGGCGCCCACGGTGAACGCGAAGCGTCGAATCACGCGCCGGTCGTCGCGGCGGAGCAAGCATTCCCAGCGCCCGGGGTGCGCGTTCATGTTCACGTAGGGCGTCCAGTCCGCGCCGTCGCCGGAGCCGAAGGTGAGCGGGAGCTGGATGACTGCCCACTCCCACACCAGCGGGTCCTGGTCCACGTTGATCTGCCCGGGGACCTTCAGCACCTGGATCACCGAGGAGCGGTTGTGGCCGGTCGAGACCCGGCGGGCGATGTCGTCCTCCCCGAGGTCCACGCGCTGGCCGTCGACGGTGCAGCGCATCGTCGTGTCGGGGATGTTGCCCTCCGGCGAGCGCCGGAAGTTCAGGTAGACGTTGTTTCGGTCCGCGGGCGAGCCCTGGCTCTGGTTGATCTCCGCGTGCGCGCGGCGCGTGTGCCAGACGACCTGCTCGATGAACATGGCCGCGGCCTCCGCGTGGTGGTTCACGAAGAAGTGCGAGGGCGAGGGCTGACCGCCGAGGCGCTCACGGGTCAAGGAGCGCACGTCGAGCGGGTGCGAGCGGAGCAGCGTTTCCGCGCCCGTGTCGTCGTCGATGAAGACGACGTCGACGGTGAGCATGCCCGTCACCGTGACCGGCTGCTCGCGGTCGATGCACTCGCTCGTGAACATGCGGTCCTGCGGTCCTTCGGAGCGGCCGTGCCAGTTGAGGCGCCCTTCGCAGACCGTGGTCGAGAGCACGCGCCGGCCCTGCTTGAGCACGAACTTGAACGCGCTCCCCCGCGCGATGCCCGTGCCCAGGAGCCGCGCGCTCGCGTTCAGGTACCACTCCTCCCGCGAGTGGTGGTTCGTGGCGGCCAGATATACGTACCCGTCGTCGTAGCGAACCCCCGCCGGCTGCGCGGCGGCGGGCGTCGGCGCCAGGGCCGGCAACCCCAGGCAGAGCATGAGCGCCAGCGCGCCGAATCGGGAGGCTTGGTGAGCAGCTGTGTGCATCTTGGGCGGATAAATACACCAGTTCCACGCCGGGACCAAGTGCCCGCGGTGGCGGAACGCGGGCCAGGCCGGACGGTCGCTTCCGCTTCCGTCTCCGTTCGTTTTGCCCCTATCCCAGGGGGGCCAGGAGCAGGTCGACGTCTTCCTCGGTCAGCCCCGTGCCTTGCGGGAGCTCGCCTTGGAGGATCGCGTCGGCCAAGCGCTGTTTCTTTCGTTGAAGCGCGAGAATCCGCTCCTCCACGCTTCCGGCGACGAAGAGCTCGTAGACGAACACGGGCTTCGTCTGGCCGATGCGGTAGGCGCGGTCCGTGGCCTGGGCTTGGGCCTGGGGGTTCCACCAGGGGTCGAAGTGCACGACCGTGTCGGCGCTCACCAAGTTCAGCCCCGTGCCCGCGGCCTTCAAACTCAGGAGAAACACGTCGGCCTCGCCCGCCTCGAAGCGGTCGCAGAGCCCCTGCCGGTCCTTCGACTGGCCCGTGAGCTTGAGCGTCTTGATGCCCCGCTCGCGGCAGCCCGCCTCGAGCAAGCCGAGCATGCTCGTGAACTGGCTGAACACCAGCAGGCGCCGGCCTTGGGGCAGCTGGCGCTCGAGGAGCTCGAAAAACGCCTGGGTCTTGGCCGACTCCTTTACGAAGCGCGCGGCGTGCATCTTGACGAGGCGCGGGTCGCAGCAGAGCTGCCGGAGCTTCAGGAGCGCATCGAGGATGGGGATCGTCGACGCCGCGAGGCCCTTCTTCGCGATGGCGCCGCGCACCTTGGCGTGCGCCGCGACGCGAATGGCCTCGTAGAGTTCGCGCTGCTTGCCCTCGATCTCCACGGGCCGGAGCACGCAGGTCTTCGGCGGAAGCTCCGTCGCCACGCCCTGTTTGGTGCGCCGCAAAATGAAGGGCGACACCTGCGCATGCAGCGCCAGGAGCCGCTCCTCGTCGCCGAAGCGTTCCACGGGCGTTCGGTACCAGCGGCGGAAGAAGGCCTCGGAGCCGAGGAGCCCCGGGTTTACGAAGTCGAAGAGCGCCCAGAGCTCGCCGAGGTGGTTTTCCACCGGCGTCCCCGAAAGGCAGATCCGGTGCTTCGCTTCGAGGGCCTTGCAGGCCAGGTGCGAACGGCTCCGGTGGTTCTTGATGGTCTGCGCTTCGTCGAGGATGGCCAGGTGCCAGCGGAAGTCCGTGAGCAGCTCCTGGTCCCGGACGAGGATCGGGTAGCTCGTCACGACCACGTCCACGCCGCCGAGGTCGCCGGCCACCGCCGCGCGCTGCGGCCCGTGGTAGACGAGCACGTCGAGAAAGGGCGCGAACTTCGCCAGCTCCCGCGCCCAGTTTCCGACGAGGCTCGTGGGCGCCACGACGATGGCCGGGTCCGCCAGCCGCCCTTCGGCCTTTTCCGTCGCCAGGTGCGCGATGGTCTGGAGCGTCTTGCCGAGGCCCATGTCGTCCGCGAGGATCCCGCCGACGTCGCTGGCCCGGAGATGTTGAAGCCAGGCGAGACCGTCCCGCTGGTAAGGGCGCAGCGTGGCCTGGAGCTCGTCCGGGCCGTCACGGCCCACCGGGGGCGCGGCCAGCCGGGCCCCGAGCTCGCGCGCGCCGACCTCGTCGTTCCACTCGTGCGACGCGTCCGCCTGGGCGAAGGCTTCGTCGAGGGCCACCAGCGCCGGCGCCTTTTCCGCGGTGCAGAGCAGCCGGTCGATGTGCGCGTCTTCGGCGCCTTCGTAGAGCTCCACGACCACGTGCAGGAGCGCCTTGAAGAGGTCCCGCTGCACGGCCACGTGCAGCCCGTCCTCGAAGGGCAGCACGAACTGCTCGCGGCCCCGGGCCAGGCTCCGCAGCGAGTCGCCCTCGTTGCCCTCGTCGAGCACGTCGAGCAGCGCCGGCAAGAGGTTCACCCGCCGGCCCGCCACGGCCACGCCGAGCTCCACGGCGAACCAATCCGGCCGCTCCTCGGCTTCGGCGACGTCCACGACGAAGCGCGCGCGCGGCGCCACGCGGAAGGGGTAGTCGGCGGCGACCTCCACCTGCCAGCCCAGGCGCTCGAGCTGGGGCAGAGCCCAGGCGCTGAAATGGCAGTGCTCGTGCACGTCGCCGCCGGGGCGCACGAGGTAGTGCGCGTCGACATCCGGCGGAACGCCCACGTCCGGCGCGCACTCCACGTCCACGGCGCCGAGGCTCTCGAGGAGCGTTCGGGCGCGGGATTCCGCTTCCCGGTCCCGCGGCAGCGCTCGCGGGCCGCCCCGCGACGCGACGACCACGCTCGTGCGCGCGTCGTCGGCGAGAATCGGCTGCCGGGCGTCCGGGTAAGCGAAGCTCAAGCGCAGCAGCGGCGCCGTCACCTCTTCGAGGTCCTCGGACCAGGTGCCCCGGTCGACGTACACCACGTCCGCGAAGAGCTCGAGGCGCGGCACCGGAGCGGTAAAGGCCGGCGCGCCCCGCGTCGGAGCAGCGGTCGCGGAGGACGGGGGATCAAAGACGCTCTCACCAGCGCCGACGACGGTCACCGGGCGGTTAGATCAAAGCGGCGCCGCCTTGTCGATCCCGTCGTGGCCGGTGGGTAAAAAAAGATGGGCGGGCGGCGAGGCTCATCGCAGCCAGCGCGCCATCATGATGTCGTCGACGTAGCGGCCATCGCGGTGTTTCACGAAGCGGCCGCGCACGGCCTCGCGCTGAAAGCCGCTGCTCTCGTAAAGCGCCTGGGCCCGGCCGTTGTCCGCGAGCACCGTGAGCTCCACGCGCTCCACGCCCGCGCCCTCGCACCAGTCGACGAGGCCCTCCAGCAGCGCGCGGCCGAGGCCTTGCCCCTGGTGATCCGGGCGGATGCCGAGGGCGATGACCGCGACGTGCTGGCAGAGCGAGGGGCGGTAGCGATGGGCCGAGCCGTGACCCACGACGAGGCCCGGCGCCGCGAGGCCGACGCTCGAGCCCGGCGGGGGCACCTCGACCACCAGGAGCGCGCCCATGCGCGGGTCGCCTTCGAGCGTGGGCCTCAGCCGGTCGACCTGCTCGGCGGCGTGCCGTGGCAGGTCCCGGCGCGAGAGCACGACGCCGACGCCGGCGTCGACCACGCCTCGGTCCACGGCGAGCATGGCGGCCGCGTCCCCGGACCGCGCGAGGCGCACGCGTGCTTCGCCGCCGTGTTTCCGGGGCACCACGCGGGCGGAGAAGGGCGTCGCCATGGCGCGAGCTTCGCACGCAGGACCTGGCGCCCGGGCCGCGCTACGGGAGCTGGCGCACGCCCTCGTTCGTGAGCTCGAAGCGCGGGCCTTCGAGCCCGTCGCTTTCCATGTGGAGGGTGTCCGCGGGCTCCGGGTCGCGCAGGGCCCCGAGGGGCATGCTGAAGGCGTCCAGCGCCGGGGCGCCTGCAAGCGCGTAGCCGAGGTCGCCCAGGGCGCTGAAGCTCAGCCCGCTGAGCGGGTTCGACGCCTCCGCCGGACCGATGACCGAGGTCATCAGCTCGTTGCCGAGCACGGACTCACGCCAGTGCCGGTCCAGCGTGCCGGACCCCCCGGCGTTCTCCACCGGGGGCTCGCCGGAACCACCGAGCGCCTCCCAGCCGGCGCGGCCGGAGGCGCCGAGGTAGCGCGTGTCCCGCCCCTCGACGCAGCCCGCGTCGCCGCAGCCCGGCGTGCGAAGGAGACCCAGGTCGTCCCAGCCGGTCCCGAGGCCGAGCACGTGACCCACCTCGTGCAGGAGCACCTCTCCGAGCTGGCCTTGCGCCGCGAGGCGCGGCAGGTCCGCCGTGTCCAAGATGAGCTCACCCACGGCCGGCAGGTAGCGGCCGCTGGTGAGGCTCCGGAGGCAGCGCGGTCCCGCGCTCGCCAGCACGCCGCGCTCGCCGTCGAAGCTCGACGCGCGGACGACGAGCAGCAGGTCATCCACCGTGCGCGGGAGCAGCTCCTCCGGGATGCCACAGGCGGCGTTGCGAATGGTCTGCTCCGGGACGTCGGCGGCGATGAGCGCCGACCAGCGGTCCGTCGCCTCTTCCAGGGCCGCACGGACGCTGGCGTCGAGGGCGCCGCCGTCGTCGTAGAGGAGGTCGATTTCGAAGGGCCGCGCCTCGCCGGCGAAGGCTTCGAAGACCAGCTCCTGGTCTTCCGCGATGGCGCGTAGCGTCTGGGCGCCGGGCCCGTCGCCGAGCGTCCAGGTCGCCCGGGCCATCCCGGCCTCGTCCGTGCGCGCGATGGAAGGGGCAGCGCGGCCGCCGTCGAGCGCGGTGAAGCTCACGGCGACGCCGGCCTGGGCCACGGGGTTGCCGAAGGAGTCCGCGACGCCGACCACGACGGCCGCAGGCAGAAGCGCGCCCACGGCGGCGCGCTGCCCGTCCCCGTCGACGACGCGAAGCTGTGCGGCCGGTCCGGCCTGCACCTCGCCGGCCAAGAGCACGCTCACCTCGGGAGCGCCCTCGACCTCGGCCGCGAGCACGAAGGCGCCGGCGCGGCTGCCGGCGCGCAGCTCCGTCGCGGAGGCCCGGCCCCCGTCGTCCGTGCGCGTCCGCGCGCCGCGAAGCACGACGTCCCCTTCGCGCACGGAGAAGCGGATGGGCACGTCCGGCGCCGGCGTCCCCGCGACCAGGAGCTCCACCTCCGGGGCCTCGAGCAGGCGACCGGCGACCGCCGCCGGAGGCGTAGGGTCTACGGCGCGCAGCACGAGCTCGCCCTGCACGGCCGCATCGAGGAGCGGCGGCGAAAGCGGCGGGAGAGCGTCTTCGCCGCAAGCGACGAGCAACGCAGCCGAAAGAGCGAGCCAGGGGCGGATCGAGGCAC
>JBCCAW010000014.1:0-25350 GCA_039814655.1 Myxococcota bacterium
GCGCGGCGAGCAGATGCGCCCGCACCGCCCAAAAGGGCTGGTGCCGCGCCACGGGGCCTTCTTCCAGCCGGTCGAGGAGCGCGAGCCCCTCCGCTGGCGCGCCGACCCGGCCGTAGCTCGCCGCCTGCCCGATGTACGCGCCCAGCGTGGGGTAGCGGGCGACGAGTACGCCGTAGCTGGCGTGGATGGCCGCCCAGTCGGTGGTTCCCGTGCGCACGCGGTCCGCGTGATAGCTCTGGATCGACGCTTCGAGCTGGTAAGGGCCGGGCACGCGCTGCCGCGCCGCGAGCCGGAGCGCCTTCTCCGCCTCCGCGATGAGCGCAAGGTCCCAGGTCGCCGGGTCCTGGGCCTCCAGCGGGACGAGCTCGCCGCTCGCATCTCGCCGGCTTCCGCGCCGCGCTTCGCAGTGGAGAAGCAAGGCGTAGAGGCCGAGGGCCTCGGCTTCCCGAAGCTGGTTGGCCACCAGGCTCGCGAGCCAGAGAGCTTCCGACGAGAGCCCCGTCGCCGCCTGCGTCACGTCGCTTTCCCACCCCGCGCCATAGGCCGCGTAGATGGCCGCCAGCACGGGGCCGAGCCGGGCCCGAAGCGCGTCGTCGCCCTCGGGCAGGGCGAGCTCGAGCTTCGCGTCCGCCATGCGTTGCTTCGCCCGCACCAGGCGCTGGCCCATGGTCGCCGGCTTCACGAGCAGGGCGCTTCCGATGCGCTCGGCGCTGAGCCCGAGCACGAGCTGGAGCATGAGCGGCGTGCGCATGGCTTCGGGAATGGCCTCGTGGGCGCAGGAAAAGAGCAGCTCGACGCGGCGGTCGGGGAAGTGCGCGCGAAAGGGCACGCTCGCGGCTTCTTCCGCCTCCATGCGCAAGCGCTCGACGGCATCGCGGCGCGTCGCGCCCCGGCGCGTGGCGTCGATCATCTTTCGCCGCGCGGCGGTGAGGAGCCAGGCCTCCGGGCGTTCGGGAATGCCCCGCTCCGGCCAGCTGCGGAGCGCGGCCTCGAGCGCGTCGGCCACGGCGTCTTCGGCGAGCTGCGGGTCCCGGCAGCGCGCCGTGAGCCAGGCCACGAGGCGGCCGTAGCCCTCGCGCGCGACCTGCTCCACGGCGCGATGCGCGGTGTCCACGTCAGCCCGCCATCATCGGCACGATGGGCCGGAGCTCCACGGCGCCCGTGGCGGCCGCGGGGCAGGCCGACGCGAGCTCGACGGCTTCGTCGAAGGTCTCCACCTCGAAGATCATGTAGCCGCCCAGGGCCTCCTTGCTTTCGGCGAAGGGTCCGTCCTGCACCTGGCGCTCGCCACCGCGCACGCGAATGGTCGCGGCGGTGCTGGACCGGTCCAGGATGTTCCCGCCGACGACCTTGTCGTTCACCGTCGCCGAGTAGGCCTTCCATTCGTTCCAGTAGGCCGCGGCGGCGGGGCCTTCGGCGTTGCGGTGCGCGAAGTCTTCCGCGCTCTCGAGGATCAGCATCATCACCTTCATCGTCGTCTCCTCCGGGAGCGTCATTCTGCCCCCAATCACCCCTCCGACGGGCGACGCCGAGGGGTTTCGACAGGCGACCGCGAAAAAGCGCGCGCGCCGCTCAGGGGGCGGGAGAGCCGGCGAGGAGTCCCATCAAGAGCGCGAAGGCGACGGCGCCGAGCAGCCGCCCCGCGGCGACCCGGTGCGCGTCGCTCGGGCGTACCCGCCCGGCCCCGAGCCGTGCCGCGCCCGCGAGCAGAGCGACCACGCCGAGCTGAGCCAGCTCCAGCCCGAAATGAAAGGGCACGAGCGCCGCGGCCAACGCGCCGGCTCCGCCCGTGAGCCCCGTGAGTCCACCCGCGAATCCGCCCCCATGCACCAGCCCGACCGCGAGCGGAACGAGCACGGGCCGCCGTGCGACGAGGCTGCGCGACCCCTCCGGCAGCTCGAGACCCACGAGGACTAGCGTCGCGAGAATGGCGGGCTCGACGATCGCCGCTGGCGGCGTGAGCCTCAGCCCCGCGGCCAGCACGAGCGTTAGCGCGTGGCCCGCGGTGAACGCGCCCAGCGCGAGGAGCAAGCGCCGGCGGAAGCCGAGCGTGAGCACCAGGCCGACCAGAAGCAGCACGTGGTCGAGTCCCGTCGCGAAGTGGAGCGCGCCGAGTTTCGCCCAGCCGAGCGCCAGGCCGTTTCCGTTTCCGTTTTCGTTTCCGTTTCCGTTTCCGAGGAGCTGTGCGCGGGGCGCGGAGGCGTCGAGCATTCGCTCCCAGGTGTTTCCCTCGTGGGTCACGCGCAGCAGGGCCGTGGTTCCGCCAGCCCGGACGCCGGTCAGCGCGACCTCGCGGCCCGCGAGGGAAGCTGCGCAGTCCAGCCGGGTCCGCCGTTCGACCCAGGCGCCGACGAGACGCTCCGGGGCCGGCGCCTCGTGGCAGTCCGCAGGCCAACGGAGCGAGGGGCGCTCACCGATGCGGACGCGCCGGGGCACGCGCGACACCAGGGACGCCCCGCGGCCCTCGATGGTCAGGGTGAAACCCGCGGGAGCCAAGGGATGGGCGTAGGCCGCGCTGGGCGCAGCGGCCGTAAGCACCACGAGGAGAAGGGCGCGGCTCATGGCGCGTCGCCTTCGACCTCGACGAGCTCCGCGGCGTACCCCGCCACGAGCTGCTCCACCTTGCCCCGGGCCCGCATGCGGCGGAGAAGGTGCGCGCGAAGGAGCGGGTCTCGGTCGACCATACCGAGCGCGAGCGCGCGCGCGAGCAATGCTGGGGGGTCCTCGTCGTCGAGCGCCGCGCGTTCTTCTTCGGTGTGCAGGGCCGCCAAGTTGGCAGCCACGCGGTGCAGCACGAAGGGATCATGACGCAGCAAATCGCGCCGCTTCGCCTCCGCGAGAAGCACCGCCTCTTCGACCTGGCGCGCGCGCTCCGCTGCCGGTGACCCGGCGAGCACCTCGACGCGGAGCGGTCGCCGCTGCGGCTCCCGCGTAGCGAGCTGACCCAGCGCAAAGAGCAACGCGCCGAGCAGCGCCATCTCGCCCAGTCGCCGGGCGCGCGGCCCGATGGCGTCGAGACGCATGCGGCGCGCCCTCATGGCGTGGGCTCTCTCGGCGCCCGTTCCGGCGTCGCCCCCCGGCCCGCCAAATCGAGCCCCTCGGGCCCCGTGTAGATGGGTGAGCTCCAGGCTCGCTCCTGGATCATCGCTTCGACCCGCGCCTCCTCGCAGCACGGGTCGTTCGGCCTGCGGGCGCAGTCGACGGTCGTGCACTCCGGCGGATGAAGACCCACCGCCGGCGCGCAGCAGGCGCGTTCGAGGTCCGACGCCGGGAGGACACAGTCGAGGGGGAGCTCGCCCAGGCAGGCCCGCGTCGTCCACCGGCAGGTCGGAGCCTCGAGCACGCGTACGTAGTAGAAGGCCGGTCGATCTGCGTCGAAGTCCGGGTCGCTCCAGGTCGCGCAGAGTGTCCGCGGCCCTTCGGGTACGGCGCAGCCCGCCTCGAGCGGGTCGCCGCCGACCTGCTCGTCTTCCACGAGCGGCACCACGTCCACGGTGACGTGTCCGCCTTCGCCGAGGCGCCCGCGCACCACCTCGAGGCGCGCGAGCGGCGCCCCGGGGTGAGCATCCGTTCCCGGGTCGGCCTCGGCGATCACGCCAAGTCGCGGCGCGCGGGCGCGTTGCGGAAGGCGGGCTCCCATGGGCACGCCGGTCGCGTAGCCCTGGGCGACGCGGTCCTCGCGCGCACAAAAATCCTCCGGCACCGCGTCACCCAGGAAGGTACGCACGCGAAGGCGCGTGCCGCTCGTCGCGAAGGTCTCGCGGCGGCGGAGCGCGTCGAAGATCGCATCCCGGGCGTTCTCTTCAGCCCACACGCCGGCGAGGCCGCCGCCGCTGAAAAACGCCCGGTCCGGCAGCGCCGCACTCCCGGTCCCCGAACCGCTCTCGCCGGCGCCGCCGCCCCCGAGAAAGGCGTGTTCGTCCACGGCGCCCGGCAGCCCGAGGTGCGTGTCCGTGGAGCCGATCACGCCGACCTCGAAGGGGTTCACGCCGAAGAGCGCGCCCAGGGCGAGGCCGCGCGTCAGCCCGTGGCGCAGCGTCCCGGCGGGGTCCGGGCTCTCCTGCTGGTCGCGCTTGGCCTGCGCCAGGTCCCGGTAGGGCACGAGTTCGAAGCCGCAGCGCTCGTCGCCGAGCGCCGTCCCCGGTACGCACTCCGACGCGCCCTTGTGCTGGATGAGCTCCATGAGCGGCTCGAAGCGGCTCCGCCGCCGCGCATGCCGCGCACTCCAGCGGTCGCCGAGGGTCTCTCCCCACGCCCGGAACATCGTGCCGGCGGACAGGTTCGCGTTGTGCGGGATGCTGAGCGCATCGCAGCCAAAGCCTGCGCCGAGGCACTCGACCTCGAGCGCTTCGAAGAGCCCCTCGAGCGTGCCTGTTCGAAGGTAGCTCGCGGGAAGGTCCGGCACGTGATGGTCCCGGAAGATCACGTTCCGGTGCAGGTTGGCGGCGCGGCGGAGACCGACGAGCGGCGACGCGGACCATTCGTAGGCGATGAAGGTCGTAAACGCGCAATCGCCGCTCCGGTCCAGGTGCCGCTCAGCGGCGTCGCGAACGCGGCGCCAGGCCGTTGCCTCGCCGGACACGCAGTCGTGGGCCCGCGGTCCGCAAAGCTCCGGGTAGCGAAGCGCGCCCCGGGACGCTGTGAGTCGCGCATTGAGCATCACGAAGGCGCTTCGATGCGCCCGGCGAAAGAGCCGGCAGCCCGCCGTGCGAAAGGCCTCGGTGGCCGGGTCCACACACGCCTCGACGACCCCGAGGAACTCCGCGTGGTCCGTGATGGCGGCGAAATCGAGGGGCCGTTCGAGCTGCGCCTGGCCGCCGGGCGCGCCGCGTACCGCCACGGGCTCGCCGCGGGCGAAGCGGTAGGCGTCGTCCGGCGCGAGCCGGGTGCCTTGAAGGTGCGCGTCGAGGGAGAGCGCCGTGTGCACATGAAGGTCGCCAAAGAGGGCCACGCGCTCCGGGTGACGCTCGGCGCAGCGCTCCGGCGCGGGAAAGCTCTCGGACGGCGGCAGCGCGTGCGTGACCTGCGGCGGCGCGCGGCGACCGCACGCAGCAAGCACGACGACCAGAAGAAGCGAGAGGCGATGGGGCATGCGTCGGCGTCGTCGCGGACCGGGACGCGGGACAGCCGGTCCAAGCGACACCCTAGTCGTCCGAGCGACGCTAACGTGGCTGCGGCCGGTCCGGCGAGGTACACCGCATGCACGGTGCGCGTCCTCGGGATCGATCCTGGCACCCGGCTCACGGGCTGGGCGGTCGTCGAAGCGCAGGGCCCGCGTCTTCGTGCTTGCGCCGCCGGCGTGATTCGCGCCGGCGCCAAGCAGCCCCTGCCCGCCCGCTTGGCGAAGATCGAGGCGGGCCTCGTGGAGCTCCTCGACGCCCACGCGCCGGCGGTGGTCGCCGTCGAGGACATCTTCTTCGCGAAGTACGCGAACGCGGCGCTCAAGCTCGGCCATGCCCGGGGCGTGGTGCTCCTCGTCGCGGAGAAGGCCGGGCTCCCGGTTCACGAGTACCCGCCGGCGCTGGTGAAGCGCACCGTGGCGGGCCGCGGAGCCGCGTCGAAGGAGCAGGTGGCGCAGCTGGTCGGTGCGCTCCTCGGGCTGAAGGTGCTGCCGAGCGTCGACGCGACGGACGCGCTGGCCATTGCGGTCACGCATCTTCACGCGGCGAGGAGCCGGGGCCGGGCCCTCGGCAAACGCCGCGCCTAGGGTTAACGTGCGGGTTTGCGCGTCGGGCCAGCATGCCAGGCCGGGCTGATCTACCTTGCCTCGGCCGTGGAGCACGTCGACGAGATGGAGCTGCGCACGTCGAAGAGCCGCATGCTGCTCTTCGCGCTTCTCGTCCTTGGCGGCATCGTCGCGGGCGCCTGGAGCCTGCTCAGGGAATCCGAGCCGGACCCGCGCCGGGTGTACGCCGCCATCGAAGGCTGCTCCCCGCGCTGCGCGGAGAGCGTGCAGGAGGCCCTCCGCCAGCGCCTCCGGGAGGTCGGCTTCGAGCTCGTGCCCCGGCGCGGCGAACCCGTGCCGGGGCTGGGCCTGGGCTTCGGCGCCGCCGTGGACGCCGCCCGGGAGGCCTTCGCGGCGCATGCGCTGGGGCTTCGCGTGGTCGAGCGTCGCGCCGCGGCCGCGGAGGACCCGGACGGATCCGCGGTGCTGGAGGTCAGCCTCGAGACCGTCAGCCTGGGCGCCGAGGCGAACGCGGTCCGAACGCGGCTCTTCGCCGGCCGGGCGCCGAGCCCCGATGAGGCGCGGCTGCGCGCCGGGCTCCGGGGCATGGACGCATTGGTGGACGCGGCCTTGGCGGACCTTCTTTCGAGCGACGCGGTTCGGGCCTACCTCGAGACGCCGCCTCCCACGCACGAGATGGTGCCCTTCGAGGCGCTCACGGAAGCCGCGCGGGGCCAGGGTCCGCGGGAACGCACGACGCAGCGTTTCGCGGAAGCCTGCGCCGCCATGGACGCCGAAGTTTCCGAGGACGGCGGCCCGCTGGACGTCACCTGCACCACGGGCCCTTGCCGCCAGGAGACCGTGCTCGGTCTCAGCCGGACCGGGGAGACGCTCTTCGTCGGGGACGAATCTGCGGAGCCCATCGTGCCCCTCGGCGACAGCGCGAACGTGCGCCGCGCGGAGCCGCCGGACCGCGTGCTGCTTCGCGGCGTGGGCGGCACCACCCCGGAGCGCACGCTCCTCGCAACGGGCAACGTCTACGGCTACGGCGCGCTCAGCGCCGATACGGCCGTGTTCGCGTACGTGGAGCGCGTGTCGTCTCGTTCGCTCTTGCGCGTGGTCGGTACCGGCGGCGGCGCACCGCGCACGCTGCTGCAGTCCCGGGAGATCGTGGGCGGAGCCGCGCCGAGCCCAAGCGGCCGCTACGTCGCCTTTCGCTCCCAGGCCCATCGCCGGGACGTACCGAAGGCGCGCCTCGTCGAGGTCCCGGCGGAGGGCGCGGCCCCCGCCGAGCCCACGCACCTGACGGACTACGCGGGCCTGCTCCGCTGGGTCGAGCTGACCCCCGCCGGTGCCACCACGCCGGAGCCGCTGCTCGCGATCCAGGTGCTCGGCGAAGCGGAGCCGGGGGCGGGAGCCGAGACGGAGACGGAGACGGCAACGGAGACGGACACGGAGACGGAGACGGAGACGGAGACGGACACGGAGACGGACACGGAGACGGACACGGAGACGGCAACGGAGACGGACACGGACACGGACACGGACACGGGCCCGGACCCCGACGACGAGCTGCTCGAGCTCTTCGATGCGCCGCGCGTTCAGCCCGGGGCGCCCGCGCTCACGCACGTTGCGCTCTACCGGCCGGGCGGAGCGTTCCTGGCGCACGTCGGTGGAGTGGAGCGGCCCGTATCCTTCGTGGCGGGGGTGCGACGCGACGCCGCGGGGGCCGAGGAGCTGGTGCTCGTCAGTGAAAGCCGCGTCCACGGCTGCAGCCTGGGCTTCTGGTCGCCGGCCACCGGTGGGCTTCGCTGGGTGCCGCTGAGTCGCTGCATCGCCTTCCCGGCGCTGGCCGGGGGTCGGCTCTTCGGCGAAGCGGCGCTCGCGTCACCGTCCGCGACGCAGGCCCCGGCGCCGGGTGCGGAGAGCGCCGCGGAGGACCCTTCGCCCGACGACGCGGAGATCGTCGAGGTCGACCTCAGCACGGGCGCCGTCGTCGCGCTCACGCGGAACGCCGTCCGTGAGCGCTACGTCCGGGCCCACGCGCTGCCGGACGGCAGCGTTCGCCTCGCCTTCGAGCGCATCCCGCGGCGCCGATTCCGGCGCTTTCCCCAGTCGAGCGTGTGTTGGGCCGACGTGCCGCCCGTCGCGCCGTGAGCTCCGGGGACACGCCGGTGGACCCCGGCGACGCGCGCCAAGCGCATCGTTGAGACCGCGCGGCTCGCGGCGCAGGGCTGCGCGCGACGCACCCGGAGAGCAAAGGCCGCAGAACCGCGTTAGCGGCGCTCGACGCTCTTCGTCAGCTCGGGCACGAAGCTCGTGCGCACGCGAATGAGCGTCTGCCGCGCGCCGCGGCTCGGGCTCGTGATGAGCTCTTCTCGCGTGCGGCGGAGCGTGCCGTCGATCTGGTCGCCGTCGACGAAGTCGTGCTCGACCGGAGGCGGGCGGCGGCCGCGTTGCGCGGCGGCGGGAAGCGTCAAGGAGGTGAGAGCGAGGACCAGGAGCGAGCGCTTGAGCATGGGTTGTCTCCAAGGAGCGACGCCGCGGCGTGCGGCATGAGAGAGGACGACTCTCCGTGGTGCCAAGGCGCGCTCGAGGGTCAGCCTCCGGTCAGCGCGCGACGCGATGCAGGTTGCGCGCGAAGGTGCTCTCGCAGCGCCCGGGCGTGTGCGCGCCGAGAGTCACCTGCGCGATGAACACGCCCACCACGCCGCGGGCTGGGCTCACGACGAAGGTCGTGTCGTAGGCGCCGGCCCAGCCGAAATCGCCGGGTGCCGCGCCGCGCTCCGCGTTGGCGTCGGGGAAGGCGGCCAAGGCGACCCCCACGCCGTAGCCATAGCCCGCGTCGAAGAACCAGTCTTCACCACGCGCGGGCCGCTGGGCGTCCGTGAGCTGGTCGCTTCGGAGCGCGCGGGCGCTCGCCTCCGACAGGACGCGCGTGCCCTCGAGCTGACCGTCGTTCGCGAGCATCTGCGCGAAGCGGAGGTAGTCCGCGGCCGTCGAGACGAGGCCGCCGCCGCCGCTCGGCCAGCGCGATCGGACGAGCACATCGTCCTCGTCCGGCACGAGGGCGCCGCTCTCGTCGTGCATGTAGATCGGAGGCAGGCCCTCGGGCGCGCGGCTGAGCGGAAAACCCGTCGCGTTCATCGCGAGCGGCGCGAAGATGACGCGCTCGAGGTAGGCATCGAAGGGCTCGCCGGCCGCGACCTCGACGACGCGCCCGAGCACGTCGTTCGCCCAGGAATAGGCCCAGCGTGTTCCCGGCTGTCGCGCCAGCGGGACCGACGCGATGGCGTCGACGGCGGCCTCGAGCGTGGCGAGGCCTTCGACCTCGAGGGCCGCGTTCATGGCGACGAGGTCCGAGGGCGGTCCGAAGAAGTAGTTCAGGCCGGCGGTGTGCGTGAGCAGGTCGTGCACGGTGATGGGCCGCGCGAGCGCCTCCGTGGGGAGCTCGCCGTTTGCGTCGCGGTTCGTGTCCGTGGCCACGCGCAGGCGGGCGAGCGCCGGGACGAAGTCGCTTGCCGGCTGGTCCAGCCGAAGGGCCCCGGCGTCCACGAGCGTGAGCACGGCGGCGGCGGTGACGGGCTTGGTCATCGACGCGATGCGCACCGGCGTCGTCATGGTGAAGGGGCGGTTCCGCCCGAGCTCCGCCGTGCCCGATTGCGCCGTGGCCTGCAGCTCGCCGTCCCGCGCGACGGCGAAGACGTACCCGGGGCAGAGACCGCCCTCCACGTTCGCGTCGAGGGCTTCCTCGAGCGCGGCCACGCCTCGTGCATCGAGCGGCCGTGCTCGGGGCAGCTGGCGCTCCGGGGCCGGCGTCGTCCCGCAGGCCAGGAGCAAGCCGGCGAAGAGCGCGGGCCATGCGTTGAAGGCGGCGAGCATGCGGGCGCGGTTCATGGGGCG
This sequence comes from Myxococcota bacterium, assembly GCA_039814655.1. Taxonomy (GTDB): domain Bacteria; phylum Myxococcota_A; class Polyangia; order Polyangiales; family Houyiibacteriaceae; genus CALCTH01. Next base: position 9,569 of record JBCCAW010000014.1, read on the forward strand.
CTTCTACCTCGGGGCGTGCGGGTGGTGGGAGCGTGGGGGCGGTGCAGCGTCGTCGTCGCCAGCGCAGGAGCGGCTCGCCAGCGGCCGGCGGCCATCGGCTATGCTCCGTCCGTGCCGCGCTTCGCGCTCTTGCTTCTGCTGGGATGCGCACGGAGCGCGCTGACGACGGGCATGGGCGCGGACGCCGGCGAGGCCCCGGAGGCGTGCGTGCTCGTCGATGGCTTCCGCTGCCCCGAGGGGTGCTCGGCGGTGCTCGGCGCGGTCGCGGACGCGCGGACCTGCTTCGACGCGGAGGTCTTGACCGTCGACGACCAATACGCCCCCATCGCCTGCCTTTCCGGCGAGGTCTCCCCGGCGCTCGGGGGGACGCTGCGTTGGGACGCGACCCGGGGCGCTTGTTTTGCCATCAACGAGGACGCGGCTGGGCGGCTGGCCTGGCCGCCCTGCGAGGAGGCCTTGCCCGCGTGCGGGGGGCTCGAACCGATTCGCGCGCCGGCGGAGCTTTGCGCTGCTGGGCTCGCCGGGCGCCGCTTCGACCTTCCCGTGGAGGCCCTCGAGTCCGACGAAGCATGCGAAGGCTGCGTCTGCGCCGAAGTGCTGGGCGTTCGCTGCGATGACGGGTTTTTGCCTCTGGCCGGCTATGGCACCCCGGGCCTCGACGTAGGCCGCGAGTTCCTCTGGCCTTCGGCGGTGCGCCCGCCGCTCACCTTCGGCCCCACGCTGGCGGGCGCGGGGCCCGACGGGGCGCTCCACTGGGCTTGCTATGGGACCGAGTGCGGCGTCGCGACCCGCTGCGACCCGCTCCCGCCGGAAGGCATCGGAAGCGTGCGCGGTCGCCTGCTTCGCCTGCCGGATCTCGGTCCCCGTCCCCGTGTGCTCTACGTCGACTCCTGGACCGCCGCGCCCCGCTAGTCCCGCCACAGGGGAGGGCGCTCGCGCTAGAGCTTTGCTTCCGGGTTCTTCTTCCGGAAGCGCATGTTGAGCAGCTCGATGCTCAGGCCAAAGGCCATGGCGAAGTAGATGTAGCGCTTGTCCAGGTGCTCGCCGAGGCCCTCGGCCACGAGCAAGACGCCGATGAGGAGCAAGAAGGAGAGCGCCAGGATCTTCATGGACGGATGCTCGTTCACGAAGTCGCCGACGGGCTTCGCGAACGCCAGCATCACGCCCACGGCGATGACGACGGCGGTGATCATCACCTCGATGTCGTCGACCATGCCGACGGCGGTGATCACCGAGTCCAGGCTGAAGACGATGTCGAGCACCATGATCTGCCCGACCACGCCGACGAGGCCTTTCGACCAGCCGCTCACCTCGTCGTCGTGATCGCCTTCGACCTTGTCGTAGATCTCCGTGGCGGACTTGTAGATGAGGAAGAGGCCGCCGCCGAGGAGGATCAGGTTTCGGCCGGTGATCGGGTAGCCGAGCACCTCCGTGAAGGGTTCGGTCAGCTGCATGACCCAGCTGATCGCGAAGAGCAGGGCGATGCGCGTGAACATCGCGCCGCCGAGGCCCAGGCGATACGCGAGCTGCTGCTGGCCCTTGGGGAGGCGCGCCGTGAGAATCGCGATGAAGACGATGTTGTCGATCCCGAGAATGATCTCGAGGACCGTCAGCGTCAGCAGACCGACCCAGGCGTCGGCAGAGGAGAAAACGTCGAGCACGAAGCCGAGACCCTACCAAACCCCCCCCACCCCGCACGGAACCGGGGACGGACCCGACCAACCGAACAAACGCCTCGAAAACCCAAGCAATTCCGACGCCCCACCGGGGACGGACCCGACTAAGCGAACTTAAGGGAGCGACCCGCGAGAAGCGACGGCTCCAACCAAGACGAAATATTTGGTGTTGGGCGGCCGGCCCTCGGTCCCGTCCGCGTGAGACAGAGGCGGAGCCTCGCCAGTCCAACCGGCGCCCTTCGCGGGCGCTTCGCGTTTGTTCCCTTACTCGGGTCCGTCCCCTGCGGGAGGCCCAGGATTGTTGGAGAAATTGAGGACGTTTGTTCGGTTGGTCGGGTCCGTCCCCGGTTCGGGTGGAGCGAGGGGGGGCGACGGCCCTGGCGAAGTATCCGTGATAAGGGACAGTGGTGAGCCTGCGATTCATCCTGGGCCTCCTGCTCGCTCTCGCCGGGGGCTGCGTGGTCGTTCAGCCCTACCAGCGCGAGCACCTCGCCGACCCCACCATGCAGCGGAGCGACGACCCGCTCGCCGGCCAGGCCGAGCGGAAGCTGCATGTCTCCCGGGAAGGCGCCGGCGGTGGCGACGGGGGCTCGGCTGGAGGCGGCTGTGCGTGCGGCAACTAGCCTCGCCGTCCTCGCCGTCCTCGCCGTCCTGGCGCTCGTCGTCGCCTCGAGCGTGGCCCAGCCCTCCGAAGGCGAACGTCGCTGGGTGCTCGACGAGCTCGCCTTCCGGCTGAGCTACAGCGACCAGCGCGGCCTCGGCGGCCAATCCCAAGCCGGCGCGCGGCTCCGAAGCGACGGGGCGGTCCGTGGCAGCGAGCGCCTGCACGTCATCAACCCCATCGCGCGCATCGGCCTCCGCCAGAACGCGCGCGTGCGCCACGTGCTCACGATCCCCATCGATGTCGTGGCGTCGGCGTCGGCAGACGCCCTCGACGCGGTCAGCCGCGCCTCGCTCTGGAACGAGGCCATCTCGGTGCAGCTCGCCACCACCGTCGACGCGACGCCCGACGACCACCTCGTGCTGCGGGGTTCCTACCACCTCGAAGAGACCCTTCGCTCCCTCGAGGCCGGCGTGGGCGTCGTGCGCGATCTGGCCCAGGACAACGCGACGCTCGAGGCCTCGCTCAACGCCAGCATCGATTGGTTCGACCCCATCACCCCGCAGGGCTTCGACTGGGGCTACGAGCGCCGCCGGGCGCTCAACGCCAACGTGGGCGTCTCCCAGGTCCTCTCGCCGACCACGCTCGTCGCCCTGAGCTACGGCCTCACGCGCCAATGGGGCCTGCTCGAGCAGCCCTGGAACTCCATCCCCACGCTGCCCACGAGCAGCGCCCTCACCAACCGCCCGCGCGAGGTCTTCCCGGGAAGTCGACTCCGCCACGCTGCCTCGCTGCAGCTCCTCCAGCGCTTCCCGAGCGCCGGCGGGACGCTTCGCCTTCGCTACCGCCACTACCGTGACGACTTCGGCCTCGTCGCAGACACGGCACGGGCGGCCTGGGTCCAGTGGTTCGGCCGGCGCCTCACGGGCGAGCTGAGCTACCGGCTCCATGCCCAGCGCGGCCTCCGCTTCTTCACCCCCTTCGTCCCGAACCCCGAAGAGCTCCCCCTCGCGCCGCGCACGGCGGACTCGGATCTCGCGGACTTCCGCGCGCACGAGCTCGGCGTGAAGTTCCGCTGGTACCTTTCGCGAAACGGAGCGCGCGGCACCGAGAGCCTCGACGTCGGCTACCTGCGCTACCAGCGCCCCTGGATGCGCATCGACACCGCGTCCGTGGGCTACCGCCGGCAGTTCTGAGGCCCGACGCCTCCGCGCACCGACGCCCCTGCGCACCGACGCTCCCGAGCACCGACGCCCTGCGCACCGACGCCCCCGCGCACCGACGCCCCCGTCAGCGCACGTCGTCGACGCGCCACTGGCCGGCCTCGCGCTTCAGCACGATCACCCGTCCGCTCGGCGTGCGCACCTGCGCGGCGTCGCCCTCGAGCGTGACCTCCAGGGCCAGCTCGTCGCCCAGGGCCTCCACCAGCGCGTCGAGTTCCGCTTCGACCTCGGCGCGTAGCGCCCGGCTGAGGAGCGGGAGCAGCCCTTCCAGGTTGCGGCGCGCCATGGCGTGACGGAGGGCTCGAACGGCGTCGAGAGGCGTGGCCTGCGCCGGCGCATCGAGCACGCCACCCACCAGCACCCAGGCGTCCCGCTCGCGCCGAAGCACGGCCACCTCGCCGCTCGCCAAGAACACGCGCGCTTCCGCCTCCGGTGGCGCGGCAGCGGTCAGTCGCGCCGCCTCTCCGTCCAGCTCTTCCGCGTGGTCCTCCAGCAGCTCCGCCACGCGTGCCTCGTCGACCTGTGCTCGCGTCTCCTCGTCGAGCAGCGCGTGCACGGCCCCGGCATCGCCCTCGCGCACGGCGCGGGCATAGGCTTCGACGGTGTCGGCCGGGGAGGGAAAGGCGGCCGTCGACGCACAGCCGGCCGCACATCCGGCCAGGGCGGCCCCCAGGACAAAGGCGATGCGCACAGGTCCGGACCATAGCAGGCGTCCGCAGCCCCGGAAGCCACGTGAACGCCGGTTCACGCGGGTGACGTTCCGAGCGGCGAAGCGACGCGTGCGAGCGCGGATCGTCGGGGGATCACGGACGTCACGCCGCGTAGGCCCGGCTGGCACGATGGTTGTATGTATGGAGGGCGGTCACGCGGCGCCACTGCGCTCGCCGCTTTCGCCGTACGAGTCCTCATGCCCGACGCCTTCCCCTCCCTACGCCCGCGCCTGCTCCTGGCGCTGCCCTTTCTCCTCGCGAGCCTCGCCTTCGCCGGCGGCTGCAAGAGCTCGACGCGCGCCTTCTGCGACGAAACGGGCTGCTACTCCTGCGACGGGCTCGGCTGCCGGCGCCTCGACCCGCCGGGCCGTCCTCCCTGCGACGGAGACTTCGACTGCCCGGCCGGCACCTTCTGCACGGACGCGGGCTGCGTCACCGAGTGCACCAGCGTGGACGACTGCGAGGAGGGCCGGGACTGCATCGACGGCGCCTGCATCGAGCCCGGAGCCATGGACGAACCGACGCCGACGCCCGGCGACTGCGCGGTGAACGCCGACTGCCCGCGCGCCGACCTCGTATGCCTCGACGGCGTGTGCACGACGACGCCGGAGCCGCGCTGCGCGCTCAACGCCGAGTGCGCCGCAGGCACCGTCTGCGCCGACGGCGTATGCGTGCCCGAAGACGACGCCTGCCAGTTCAACACCGAGTGCGGCGCGGGCCGCGAGTGTGTCGACGGCGAGTGCCTCGAAGCCGGCTGCACCGTCGACACGGACTGCCCCGAGGGCCAGGCCTGCGGCGATGGCGGCCTCTGCCGCGACGTGGTGCTGCCCACGCCGGAGTGCACCAGCAACGCGACCTGTGCCGGCGGAGAGGTCTGCCTCGACGGCGTGTGCGTCGACGAGTGCAGCCGCGACGCGGACTGCGGCGAGGGGCGCTTCTGCCGCGCCGGCACCTGCCGCGTGGACACGCGCCCGCGGCCCTTCTGCGAGAGCGACAGCGACTGCCGCTTCTCCTGCGTGGCCGGCGTGTGCCGCACGCCCTGCGCCAACAGCACCGAGTGCGCCGAGGTCGACGTGCAGTTCAGCATCTGCCTCGAGGGCTTCTGCTCGACGAGCAACGAAGCGACCAGCGACTGCGCAACGAGCGTCGATTGTTCGGGCGATCGGGAATGCCGCGACGGCATTTGCCGTTGAACTGACGAACCGGGGCGGTCTTCCCGCCGCCCTGCTCCATCACCCACCACCCAACCGACATCACACCATCCACCGGGAAACGCCGGGGGCCTCGTGCCTCCGGCGTTTCTTTTTTTCAGGCGCCGCGGGAGGCAGCGCCGGCCGCCCGGAGCGCCACGCCGATTTCGCCGGCTCGCGCCGCCTTTGCCCGTAGGCTCTGGGCGATGCGCCTCGCGATGCTGCTCGGGCCGGACCTCGAGGCCCTGACCTCCGATCCGGAGGCGCTCCGCGAGACCTTCGAGGAGTTCCACCCGGAGGACGTCGCCGAGCTGCTCGAGGACCTGCCGGCGTCGACGGTGACGGGCCTCGTCCGGGCCCTGCCGCCGGGCATGGGCGCTGACCTCATCGAGCGGCTGAGCCCGGACCGGCAGGAGCAGGTCATCATGGAGCTCCGGCCCGCCGTGGCCGCGGGGCTGCTGGCCGAGCTCGACCCGGACGACCGCGTCGACCTGCTCCAGGAGCTCGAGGAGCGGGACGCGCGCAAGCTGCTCGCGCAGCTCGCGACGGACCGGCCCGAGGCCCACGAAGAGACGCAGGAGCTGCTCGCTTTCGCGCCCGAGTCCGCGGGCGGGCTCATGACCACGGAGTACGTCGGGCTGCCGCCGGACATGAAGCTCTGGGAGGCCGTGGAAGAGGTGCGCCGCCTCAGCCGCGAGAACGAAGCCGAGACCATTCACTACGTCTACGTGGTCGCCTTCGGCGACAAGCTCCTCGGCGTCATCAGCCTCCGCGACCTGATTCTCGCCGACCCGGGGCAGACGCTCGCCGACGTGATGAGCGAGAAGGTCGTGCGCGTGCCGCCGGACACGGACCAGGAGGAGGTCGCCCGGCTCATCGCCCGCTACGACCTGACGGCCATGCCCGTGGTGGACCCGCAGGAGGGCATGCTCGGCGTGGTCACCATCGACGACGTGGTGGACGTCGTGATCGAAGAGGCCACCGAAGACGCGCAGAAGCAGGGCGGCGTGGTGCCCCTCGAAGACGCCTACTTCTCGACGGGCCTCGTCGAGTTCGTCTGGAAGCGCGGCATCTGGCTCATCGTGCTCTTTTTGGGGCAGCTGCTCACGGCCACGGTGATGGAGCAGAACCGGGACGCGCTCCTGGCCACCGTGGAGCTCGCGCTCTTCATCCCGCTCATCATCGCGTCCGGCGGCAACGCCGGCTCGCAGAGCTCCACGCTCATCATTCGCGCCATGGCCGTGGGCGAGGCCAAGCCGCGGGACTGGATGCGCGTGCTCGCCCGGGAGGTCTTCATCGGCCTGGCGCTCGGCGTGATCCTCGGCGCCATGGGCTTCGTGCGCGGCTACTTCGGCGGCGGCGGCCTCGACCCGCTGAGCTTTGCCACGGCCATCGGCGCGAGCATCCTGGCCATCGTCACGCTGTCCACGACCATCGGCTCGCTCCTGCCCATGCTGATCCGCCGCGTGGGCCTCGATCCGGCCGTGAGCTCCACGCCCTTCATCGCGAGCGTCGTCGACGTGCTCGGCCTCATCGTCTACTTCGGCGTCGCCCGCGCCATCCTCTCCGCCCTGGTCTGAGACGCTTGCGGCGAGGGCGCCTTCAGCCGCGCACGTCCGGCGCGGCTTCGAGGCGCCCGACGCCCAGCGACCACTCGCGGTCGAGAAAGGCAAACGCCGCCGCGATACGCGGCGCGAGCGGCGGGCCGAGGGGGAGCGCGCCGGGTCTCGAAAAGAGCATGATGATGCTGCCGGACGCCGCCGGGCCCACGCGCACCGTCAGGGCCGGCTCCTCGCCCTCGCCCGCAAAGCGCGGCGTGGTGCCCTCGAAGACGAGCCCGCCTTCCCGCGCCGGGAGCGGCCCGGGAACGAGGCGATGCGCTCGCCCGGCCGGCTGCGCGAGCGACGCCTCGACCACCAGCCGCTCGAGCTCTCCGGGCCGGTACTCCAGCTCTTCGCCCGCCGTCAGCGCCAGATGGAGAACGTAGAGCGGCAGCTCGGGCTCCCCCGCCGCGAGCTGACCGAGCGCCGCTCCGTAGCGCGGGTTGAGCTCCGTCGGCAAAAAGCCCTCGCGCGTCATCACGCCGTCCACGGTGAAGGTCCCGCGGTAGCCGTGCGCATCGCGGAGGTACGCGCCCACGCGCCGGGCGACCTCCCGCATCACCTCCGCGTCGCTCTCCCGGGGCAGCCAGTACGTCGACGCTGCCGCGTAGGCGAGCTCGCCGGAGCCCGGACGCCGAAGCACCATCAGCTCGCAAGGCCGGAAGGCGATGGTCTCCCCGCCGGGAAAGACCGCGCCGTGAATCGAGCAGGGGATGCCCTCGAGAAAGGGCATCACGCGCACGCGATCGGCGACGGCGCCCAGCACGCGCGTGGCTTCGGGCATCGACGCCGCGTTCCGCACCCAGCGGAGGTACTGCGCGCCGCCGTGCCAGCCGGTGCGGTTGTCGGCGACCCAGACCGTCCCGCGCCCCGCATCGAGTCGCGCGTGGGCGGCCGGCGCGTCGGCCACGGTCACGACGGCGCTCGGGGCGCGCGTCACGCCGGCCCGGTCCCAGAGCGCGTCCACGCGCATCTTGTCCTCGAGGGCGGCCCAGCGGTCCGGTCGCGCGCCCCATTTCAGCCGGCCCGCCACGGGCCGGTCGGAAGCGAAGAGCGTGCCCAGCACGCGCGCCTCATGCTCCGGGTCGAAGGCGTCGATGCGGGCCTGCACCTCCGGCGGAAGGGCCTCGAGCGCCGCTTCCCCTGCCCGGATTCCCTCCATCATATCCGCCGCGCCGGCGACGCCGAGGGCCACGGCCGCATAGCTCACGTCGATGTCGCCGGTGCCTCGCGTGCCGCCGAGGGCGAACACATCGCACGCCCCGAGGGCCAAGAGCTCGTTCGCATGGCGCACGGCGCCCACGAGCACGTCCGTGGCCACGAGCCACCGGCGGCCGGCGATGATGCGGGACAGCTCGCTCCGGTAGTGCGCGACGTCCGCCCCCATGGGGCAAGAGTGGCGGGCCCGCGCTCCGGCGTCGACCTGCCCGCGTCCTCAGGCGACCTTGCTCTGCCGCGGAAACTCGCCGGGCCGGCCGAGCAGGTAGCCCTGGAGCAAATCCGCGCCGAGATGCGTCACGGCCACGCGCTCCTCTTCGGTCTCGATGCCCTCGCAGACCACCAGCGTGCCCTCCTCTCGGGAGAGCGTCGTGATGGCGCGAATGAGGCGCTGGCGCCGCGGGTCCTTCTGCACGTCGCGCACGAGGCTCATGTCGATCTTCACCACCTCGGGGCCGACCATGGCCAGGCTGCCGAGGCTCCCGTAGCCGGCGCCGAGGTCGTCGATGGCGAGCCGGTAGCCCAGCCGCCGCAGCTGCTGGAGCTGCGCGTCGAGCGAGTCCCCCGGGCGCAGCGCCGCGCGCTCGGTGATCTCGAGCACGCAGCGGTCGGCCACCGCCGCCAGCGGCGACTTCGCGTCGTAGAGCTCCTCGTCGCCGAGGTCGTCCGGGTGGATGTTCACGAACAAACGCTCGTTCGGGTGAGCCTGGAGGACGACCGCGGCCTCCGCGCGCACGCGCCGGCCCACCTCCTGCAGCCGCCCGTGTTCGATGGCCGCGTCGATGAAGAGGTCCGGTCGCCGGAGCACGGGATGCGTACAACGCAGCAGCGCCTCGTGCGCGTAGCGGATGCCGCTCGGCGCGAAGATGGGCTGGAACACCAGAAAGAGGGAGTGAAAGGCCTCTTCGAGGTCGCTGGCCTGGCTCGTGCGCTCATGCTCCGCGAGGCGCTGCCGGGCGATGAGCTGCAGGTTCTCCCGGGCGGCCTTGGCTGCCTTTTGGTCCTGGAGTGCCTTCGACAACACGGCCTGGAGCCGCGTGGGCTCGAGGGGTTTGGTGAGGTAGCCGCTCACGCCCACGTCGATGGCTTCGAGCGCCGACTCGAGCGAGGGGTCGCCGGTCATCAAGATCATGCGCGTGGTCGGCGTCACGTCCACCAGGCAGCGCACGAGCGTGACACCGTCGAGCTCCCGCAGGTGCAGGTCGCTCAGCACGATATCGAAGCGCTCTCGCCCGACGAGCTCGCGCACCTCGTCCACTGTCTCCACGAACACGCTCGCATAGCCGAGGCGCTCGAGGCGTCGCCCGAGAGACCGTCCGAAGGTCACGTCGTCATCCACCACGAGGATGCGCGGACGCGCGGGCGCGGTGGACGATGAGGACGGCGCGGAGTCTGCCACCGAAACGGGTACGGTCGCCGGGCGGCGGCCTTTGAGCGCCGGCGGGGGATGGGTGCGAGGCCTTTCCCCTATTCGTGCCACCACCGACCCGCGGCCCCGGACCGAATGGCCTTTCCGGGCCATTCGGGGCAGGGTTCGCGGATGGCGCGACAACGGCTCACCGCGACGGAAGCGCGAGAGCGAATCCTCCAGGCGGCCCTTCAGCGGGTGCGCGCGGAGGGACCCGACGCGCTCACGCTCAAGGCGCTGGCTCGGGACATCGGCGTGTCGCACCCGGCCATCCTCCATCACTTTGGCAGCCGCGAGGCGCTCATGACCTCCGTTGTCCGCGAGGCCATCGACCGGCTGAAGCAGGAGATCATCGCCGGTTACGGCAGCCTCCGCGACCTCCTGGCCGCCACCCGGGACGCGGGCCAGCCCTGGAGCGGGCCGCCGCCCTCGGCCATCGAGGCGTTCCTCCTGCTCGCCGAGCGCGACCTCGTGGATGACCAGCGCGGACGGCTCTTTGGCTGGTTGGCGCTCGCCCGCCGCGTGGGCGCCGGGGACCTGGTGGAGCTCGGCACGCCCGTGCTCGACCTCGCCACGGCCGCCGAAGAGGGCGGCGCCGACGGCATCGTCGGGGCCTTGGAAGAGGACGAGGTGCTCTTCAGCTTCCTGACCGCGGCCTTCGTCATTCTCGGCATGAGCGTCTTCGGCGAGTTCGTCTTTCCCGCGGCGGGCATGAGCCCGGACAAGGGCCGGGGACGGTACCGGCGCTGGCTCGCCCGCAAGCTCATCCGCTTCCGGGACGCGCCCGGGGCTGGCGACTGAACGCGGCTGCCCCGCCCCGTTGAGCTGGCTTGGTTGACCCGCTGCAGTTGACCCGCTGCGGGTTGGTGCTTACCGTCATGTCAGTAACTGACGTGTAGGTAAGTATTCGGACGCCGGCCTTCAGCGGCCCGCGCCTCCCGACGAAAGGAGACATTCGTCATGACGACCCCCTCTTCTGCTGACGCCCTTCGGCGCGAGCCTCTCCAGGCCCTCGCCGCGCTGCTCCGGCTGGTCCGCGATCCGGACGACACCTCCCTCGTATTCGACATTCTCCGGGCCCTCGAAGGGCCGGACCTCGCGCGCAACTACGCGCGCTTCCTCGAGACGCCGCTCGGCGCGTCGGCGCCGCCCTCGTTGGCCGTACGGCTGGGAGACCGGCCGGCCCTGCGCGCGCTCCCGGAGGGCTCCCTCGGCCGCGCCTACCTCGCCTTCGTGGAGGCGAACGGCATCGAAGCGCAGGGCCTCGTCGAGGTCAGCCAGCCCGGAGGCTACGCGCGCCTCGAGGATCCCAAGCTTCGCGCCTTCGCGGAGCGCCTTCGGGACCAGCACGACCTCTGGCATGTGCTCACGGGTTACGGCCCGGACGTGGTCGGCGAGCTCTCGCTGCTGGCGTTTACCTACGCGCAGACGCGGAACACGGGCATCGGCCTCATCGTGAGCGGAGGCCTCGCCGTGTCGCTTCTTTTCCCGCGCCGCGGCGTCGATACCCGGGCCGCGATCTTGGACGCCGGGCGCCGCGGCCGCGCCGCCGGCTGGTTGCCCGCCGCGCCGTGGGAGGAGCTCCTCGCCCTGCCGCTCAATGCGGTCCGCCTGCGCCTCGGCATCGGGGCGCCGCCGGTCTACACGCCCATCTACAGCCGCGAGCTCTCCTTCACGCGGGCCAGCGCCGCGGCCTGATGCCCTGGTCCCGGCGACGGGGCCGTGGCACGTCCGGGCGGTGATCGTCGACGTCGTCATCCCGGCGCTGAACGAGGAGCAGGCGCTGCCGCTGGTGCTCCGGGACATTCCGCGTCCTCCGGTGCGGCGCGTGGTCGTGGCGGACAACGGCTCCACGGACCGGACGGCCCAGGTGGCGCGCGCGGCGGGCGCGGAGGTCGTGCACGAGCCCGAGAAGGGGTACGGCGCGGCCTGCCTCCGCGCGCTCGCCCACCTCGCCGGCGACCCCCCGGACGTGGTCGTCTTCCTCGACGGCGATCGCTCGGACCACCCGGAGGAGCTGCCGCGCTTGCTCGACGCGCTAAAGGACGGGCCGGCGCTCGTGATCGGCTCGCGCACGCGGGGCCGGCGCACCCGCGGCGCCCTGACCCCGCAGCAGCGCGCCGGGAACGCCGTGGCCTGCGTCGCGCTCCGGCTCCTCTACGGCGCGCGCTACACGGACCTCGGCCCCTTCCGTGCCATTCGTTGGGACGCGCTCCGCGACCTCGCGATGCGCGACCGCAACTGGGGCTGGACCGTGGAGATGCAGATCAAGGCGGCCCAGCAGGGCCTCCGCCACGCCGAGGTGCCCGTGAGCTACCGGGCGCGCATCGGCGAGAGCAAGGTGAGCGGCACGCTGCGCGGGACGCTCGGCGCGTCCTGGAAGATCCTCTGGCTCCTGGCGCGGCACACGCTCCCGCGTTCCCCGCGAGGTCCCGGATGAGCACCGCGCTCCTCGTCTTTGGTCGGGCCCCGGTACCCGGCGCGTGCAAGACGCGGCTCGTTCCCCTGCTCGGCGAGGCGGGCGCGGCGCGCCTGTACCGGGCCTTTCTCGACGACGTGCTGCGAACGGCCGTCGCCACCGGCGCGGCCGTGGAGCTCTGGTGCGCCGGCGACGCCAAGGACCGCGATCTCGCAGAGCTCGGCGCCCGCCACGGCGTAACGCGCCGGGCCCAGCCCGCCGGAGACCTCGGCGCGCGCATGGCCGGAGCGCTCCAGGACGCGCTCGCGCGCCACCCGCGCGCCCTGCTCATCGGCTCCGACGCTCCAACGCTCCCCGCGCGCGCGCTCCTGCGGGCCGGGGAGGCGCTGGTGGACGCGCCCACGGTGTTCGGTCCGAGCGCCGATGGTGGCTACTGGCTGGTGGGCGCGCGCCGCGGTGCCACGGCTGGCTTCGACTCGGTCCGCTGGTCCACGCGCAACGCGCTCGCCGACACGCTCGCCCGGAACCCCGGCGCCGCGCTCACCGAGCCCTGGTACGACGTGGACGAGCCGGCGGACCTCCGCCTGCTCCGCGCCCACCTCGCCGTGGAGCCCGACGTCGCTCCGGCCACCCGCGCCGCGCTGCGTTGAGCCGCCGCCACCCGCCGTGCCACCGTAGCGCCATGGCCGACGACCCTCTCTTCGAGAAGCTCGGGAAGAGCGCCGCCGCAGGCGAGGTGCTCTTTCGCGACGGCGACGCCGGCGACGTCATGTACGTCATCCGCCAGGGCCGCGTCCGCATCGTCACGGAGGTCGACGTGGAGGGGCAGGCGGCGATGCTGCGCAAGCAGCTCGCCATTCTCGGCGAGGGTGACTTCTTCGGAGAGATGGCCATCCTCAACGGCAAGCCGCGGACGGCCACGGCGGAGGTCCTCGAGGACGCCAAGCTGCTCGTCATCGATGGCGACACGCTCGGCGCGATGATCACCCAGAACACGGAGATCGCCGTCCGCCTCATCAAGCGGCTGGCCCGGCGCCTCGATAGCGCCAACGCGATCATCGACCTGCTCATGCATCGCGACCCGAAGGCGCGGACCATTCTCGGGCTCGCGCACGAGGCCGAGTTCAACGGGGTCCGCGAAGAGGACGGGTCCGTGCGCGTTCCGACGAGCGCCGGCTCCCTCGCCCAGCAGGTCGGCCTCACCGAGGCCGAGGTCGACGCCGTGCTCCAGCGCCTCCAGCGCCTCCGCATCCTCGAGATTCAGCCCGACGGGGAGTTCCGCATCCCCGACGTGATGCGCCTCCACGAGTTCCTGGAGTTTCTGCAGATGCGGGAGCGCTACGGCGAGGCTTGAGCCCGTGGGCTAGCCGCGATCGCTCTTGCTACGCCCCGCGCCGCCATGGCCCGCGCCGCGCGGGCCGCGGATCCGTCCCCGGCGCTCTCGGCGTCCGCAGCCACGCGCGCTGGGCCCTTGGCCGGAATCGAACGCGCAACGCGCCCGTGACATCGCCGCTCCGCCGGGCCGTGTCACGGGACGGAGCGGGAGCCGTCACCTCCCGGTGGCACTTCGGGATCACTCCGGCGCCACGCCCACGTAGGGCAGAAGCGCGAGCTCCCGTGTCCGTCATTCTCCACCTCTCGGACGTTCATCTCCTGGCCGAGCACCAGCCCGAGCAGGAGATGGTGCTCTCCGCCCTCATCGAGGCCATCGCCCAGGACGCGAAACACCGCGCCCGCGGCGTCGACCTCATCGCCATCACCGGCGACGTCTTCGACTCGTCGACGGTGGACCCGGCCGAGGCCGTACGCGCCTTCAACCGGCTCACCGGCGAGGTCCAGCAGGTCATCGGCGGCCGCGTGCCCGTAGTCGTGATCCCCGGCAACCACGACCGGCGCGTCGGCGGCGTGCTGGGGCCGCACCGCGGCGAGCTCTTCGACGCGCTCGCCGGCGGCACGCCGCCGGACGTTTATGTGCACGGCTCGGACACGCCCTTTCTCAGCGCCGTCGTGCCCCGGGCCTTTCATGGGCAGCCCTTCTGCCTGGTGGCCTACGACTCGACCTACCTGCCGCAGGGGCTCCTGAGCGCCGGCGGGACGCTGCGCCAGGAAGACGTGCTCTACGCCGCGGCGCAGCTCGAAGGCGAGGACCCGGACCTGCCCGTGGTGTTCCTCGTGCACCACCACCTCGTGCCGACGCCCATCACGGACTACGAGCCCATCGAGACCGGGGACCGTTCGCGGCTCTTCAAGTGGGGCATCCAGGAGCTGCTGCCGCGCCTCGTGGCGAACGGCGACCGGGAGGAGCTCATGATGACGGCGCTCGGCGCCGGCACGGCGCTCTCCACGCTTCACGCCCTCGGGCGCGCCGTGCTCGTGCTCCACGGGCACAAGCACAACGCCACGGCGCGGAGCCTCGACGCGACGACCGTGGGCCAGGGCGACGTGATCATCGCGTCGGCGGGGAGCGCGGGCACGGCCAAGACGCTCACGCCCCAGGCCACGCGGCGCGCGGCGCGCATCTGGCCGAGCTTCAACGTAGTCGAGCTCGACCGGGACGCGCTGAGCATCGAGGCCGTGTCCTTCGGCTGGAAGGGACGGAGCCGCGGCGTCGTCGACCAGTGGCCGCTCGTCTGGGCCGGCCGCGAAGGGAGCCAGTGGCAGGTGGCGCCGGCGCCCAGGAGCTCGCCGAACGTCGGCCCGCGCGTGGCGACGGACGAGGCGCGCTACCGGCTGCAGGCCTCGCGCACCGCGGGCCGCTGGGATCTCCAGTGCCTCCGGCAGGTCACGCCGGACCTCGAGGCGTCGCGGCTCCCGCACTACGTGGAGACCCTCGACGGCATTCGCGGCAGCCGCTTCGCGCTGCTGGAGCCGACGGCGAAGACCCGGGACCTGCCCTACGACCTGCACCTCGGCTTCGAGCCCGCGCGCTACCGGCTGAGTGGTGCGGTCCCGCGCACCATGGTCGAGGCGCGCCAGCTCGGCGGCGAGGCCGCGAGCCCCTTCGCCTCCGTGGAGCTTCTCGTGCGCTACACGGCGGGCGAGGCGCGGCTCGTGCTCGAGGCGCCGAAGCGCATCCTCGAGGAGGGCTTCGCGAGCGCCATCGACGTCGGCACGGGCCTCGAGCGCCCGCTGAGCGTCGAGCGTGCCGGCCGCGAAGTGCGCGTGGCCCTGAGCCCCTGCCCCGCGCGCACGCTCTTGCGCTTCTACTGGCCCCTCGACGGCCTTCGCCCGCGGCGCGTGCCGTCCATCCGGCCCCGGGCGCCCGCCCCCGCACCGAGCGAAGCGCCCGCGGCGCTATCGCCCGTCGTGCCCTCCGCGGAGTAGGCCGCCGCGGGGGCACCACGGTCACGGCCGCCGTCCCGTGAACCGCGCTGGTGTCGCGCGGTCCACGGGGGCGGGTTCATGGGTTGAACCTCGGCGTCGGGACGCTTTCGCCGGGGTCGCAGCGGAAGTCTTCGCTACCCATGCGCACCTCGGAGCTGCTACCCGGCGCGACGAAGACGCAGTATCTGAAGCCGTCCGCGCCGGGCACGGGGCCAGCACCGGAGCCCGGCGTTCCCGTCTCGACGGTGCTGTCCGTGATCGTGTCGACCACGCCCTCGTCGAAGAGCAGGAGCCCCGCGCTGGGTCCGCCGGCGCCGCCGCCGCCGTCGCCGCCCCTGCCACCGTTACCGCCGCGGCCGCCGTCCGCGCCGTCGTAGGTTCCCGCCGTCCAGCCACGGCCGCCCGCGCCGCC
>JBCCAW010000718.1:0-2662 GCA_039814655.1 Myxococcota bacterium
GCCGCGCGCGGGAGCACGCGGAGCGCCAGCGGGTTGGGAAAGTAGAGGGGGGTCGCGAAGAGACCCAGGGGCCCGCGCACGGTCAGCGCGAGGCCATGCACCACGCAGCGCCCGGCCGTCGCGGCCCGGAGGCGAAAGGCGAACTCCGTGCGGGTCCCAGCCTCGAAGCGAATGGCCTCCGGCGCCCGCACGAGCTCGAGGCCTTCCGGGAGCAAAGGCTCGAGCGCGATCACGTCGAGGGACCGGCTGCCCCGGTGGCGCACGTAGCAGCGCACGTCGAAGGGCGGCCCGGGTACGGCGCTTCCGCTCGCGAGCCCCGTGCCGTGGTCCAGCCACCAGGCCAGCTCGAGGCGCTCACGACGAAGCCGGCGCCCCGTGGGCACCGCCCGGGCAAAGGCGAGCCCGAAGGCGACGAAGCCCGCACCAGCGAGCACGACGGGTTCGGGCCGCGTCAAGGCCAGGCCAAGGGCCACGAGCGCCGCGAGTGTCGCGAGAAGCACGAGCGCGCCGCGCGTGGCCATGGGCAACACGCGGCCTCACTCCGCTCGGGGGGAGACCCGCTCGAGGGCCTCACGCACCACGTCCTCGGCGCGCGTTCCGTCCATCTCCGCCTCCGGTGTGAGGACGAGCCGGTGCGCGAGCACGGGCTCGGCGAGGGCCTGGACGTCGTCCGGGAGCACGTAGCCGCGCCCGGCCAGCAGCGCCCGCGCCCGGGCCGCGCGCACGAGCCCCTGAGACGCGCGCGGCGACGCACCGAGGTAGAGGCGCCCGTGCCGCCGCGTATGCGTGGCGAGGCGAATCACGTAGTCGAGCACGGCGTCCTCGACGTGCACGGCGTCGACCTGCTGCTGGAGCGCGAGCACGGCCCCGGGGTCCAGCACCGGGCGAAGGACCGGCGGCGCCCGGAGCGTGCGCCGGAGAATCTCCCGCTCTTGGGCCGGCTCCGGGTAGCCGACGAGAACGCGAACGAGGAAACGGTCCACCTGCGCTTCGGGCAGCGGGTAGGTACCGGCCTGCTCGACGGGGTTCTGCGTCGCCAAGACCAGGAAGGGCCGGGGCAGCTCACGGGTCTCGCCTTCGATGGTGACCTGCCGCTCCTGCATGGCCTCGAGGAGCGCGCTTTGGGTCTTCGCCGGCGCCCGGTTGATCTCGTCGCCGAGCACGACGTTCGCAAACACCGGGCCCTCGCGCAGAGAGAAGGTCCCGTCCCGCGGGGAAAGCACGAAGGTGCCCGTGATGTCCGCAGGCAGCAGGTCCGGCGTGAACTGGATGCGCCGGAACGTGGACCCGAGCGCCGTCGCAAAGGCCTTCACGAGCGTGGTCTTGGCCACGCCGGGGACGCCTTCGAGCAGCACGTGCCCCTCCGCGAGCACCCCCACCAGGAGGAGCTCGGGAATGGATCGCGGCCCGACGTAGACGCTCTGCACCTCGTTGAGAATGGCGGCGCAACGGTCGGCCGCGTAGGCGAGCGCGCTCTCGGGAAGAGGCGCGAGGTGCGGGCGGGGCTGGTTCACGGGCCGCGCGAGCATACCGAAGGCACCGGCCTTGCGCTCCCCGGTCAATCTCGCCGCGCCCGGACCCCGCGTCGGGCCGCCTCCCCGGCGTCGCGGAGGCGCCGCAGCTCCCGGCCGCTGACCCGCGGCGGCCCGCCCGGGGCGTTCAGGCCCCGGCGGAGCGTGTCGACGAAGGCGAGAGCCCGTCCGAGGGCCGCGCGGTCGCCCGGGTCGAGCCGGTCCTCGAGGGCCGTAAACAGAGCGCCGCGCGCCGGCGCGGCGCCGAGCCCGAGCGCCTCCCCCAGGCTCCGCTCGAGCTCCACGCCATAGCGGAGCGCCGGGTGGGCCAGGTGCTCGCGCCGGCGCGCGAAGAACGCGAGCCGGCCACCGAAGCCTCCCCCCTTGCCTCGCGGCGTACGCATGGCGGCGCCGTCGTAGGGCGTGGTGAGCGAGAGGGACGAGACGGCCACGACGAGGCAAAGGGCGAAGAGCACCAGCGCGAAGAGGCGAAGGGCCAGCGGAGGCGCCTCGGCGCCCGCGAGCTCCCCGAGCGCATCGCGGAGCTGGTCCAGCGGCGGCACGCCGCGCTCGCCGAAGCGTCCGCGGACACGCGTCGTCGGCGTCGCGATCAGCACGCGCCCACCTCCTTCGCCGAGGTAGGCGAGGAGGTTCGCCGCGAAGCGCGCGTTGCCTTTGAAGCGCTGCATGTTGTTGATCAGCACCGAAGGGTCGGAGAGCGCGACGAGCCGGCCTTGCTCGACGGCGCCGGTGAGAACCAGCGCCCCGTCTCCGAAGGCGAAGACCGGGTCGAGGGCCGGATGACGGAGCTCCGCCGGGTGGTTCGTGACGAGACTGCTCACGCCCTCGGCGAGCGGGTGCCGGGAGGACGCCGTCGCCACGAGGAGCCGCGGGTTGCCGCGCAAACGCGCGATGCCCTCGCCCTCGGCCCGTTCGCGGCGGATGCCATAAAGCGAGAGCAACGCCTCGCCCTCGCCGAAGTCGTCGGCCAGGGCGACGCGCCCACCGGAGCGGAGAAAGGCCGCCAAGCTCGCCAGGGGCAGGCCGCGCACGGGATGCAGGAGCAGCAAGCCGTCGCTTCGGTCGAGCGAGGCCACCTCGATCTCCGCCGGGGTATCGAGGCGGACGCCTTGCTCGCCGGCCCGAGCCAC
>JBCCAW010000013.1:0-25880 GCA_039814655.1 Myxococcota bacterium
ACACGGACGAGGCGTACGGGGTCCGGTGACCCGACGCCGAGCAGGTCGAGATCTTTGGTGGGTCGGTGGGGAGCCTCTGACCAGACCGCGAAGAGCGTCGCGCCCTTGAGCACGAAGCTGGGCGCGTGTTCCGAGGCGGAGAGCCGGTAGAGCAACCGCTCGTTCCCGAACCGGATCAGCAGCCGCTGAAACTCCTCTCCGCGCTCCTTGGAGAGCGCGAGCAGCCGCGCGCGGACGGAGGCCGCGCCTCCGCGGTCGCCGCGTTTCGTCACTGCAGGCTCTCGAGGTAGGGGCGCATGGGGCCCAAGGCCCCATCGCGGCGCGCGATGCGCGCGAGCTCGGCGGTCGTCGTGGCGCGATGGGCGAGCGCCTCGCGCATCGCTTCGAGCGCGACATCGAGGCCGAGCTTGTTTCGGTAGCGGAAGAGATCGACCACGGTCTTCGCGAGGCTGTAGACGCGAAGGGCCACGCCCTCGATGGGGTGCCGCTCGACGTCGCTGGACAGTCGCGTGCCCGAAAAGCGAGCCACCTCGACCCGAACGCTCTCGAGCCGGGGTGCCCAGGTGCGCGGAGGCAGCGCGACGCACACGCCGAGCGGCAGATGCGTCCCGAGCTGATGAAACGCGGCAGCGGAGCTCAGTGCGACCACGGCCTGCGGGCAGCGCAGAGCCACCAGCGCCAGGTGGTGGTGCTGCGTGGGCTCGAAGCCAGGGTGGGCGAACACGCCGCGGTCGAGCCGCAGCAACTCGCCACGCTCGACGAGCCGATGTGCTTGCCGCCGCGACGTCCCCGCCCGCTCGAGCTCCTGGACCCGCATGAGTCCCACCTTGGGCGGGCCCTGTGACATGTCCGAAAGCATAGCCTTTGACGTCGCAAACACAAGGTTATGAGCGGAGCCCTGGGGCACATCTTCCCCGATCAGTCTGCCTGGGGAGACTCCGTCAGCACGTGGTTCGAGGGCGACGACGATGCCGCGTTCCCCTGTCCCGTCTGCGGCGAGTCGACACGGCTGGTCGATTGGGACGGCCCCTTCTCGTTCGCCTTCGCCCACGTCGGACTCACGTTTTTGGAACTCGCCGGCGCTCACGGCCGCGTTCACTCGCGAGCTGGAGGAGGTCGTGGGGAGCCGGGTGAAACACGTGTTGGGCAAGCTGTGACCGCGGCGCGTCGCGGTTACCGATGCAGGCTTCGCGCGTGGTCAGTGTCGAGCTCGCGCTCGCCTTCGTGAGCAGGCTTGGCTCAGCGGAGTCGCGGAGCTAACCGGCGGCCAGCTTCACGCCCTGGTACCAAGCGTCCGGCGCGGGCCGATGGAGCCGCCAGACGATCTGCATGGGCTTACTGCCCTCGTGCCGTTCGTAGCTCACCGGTCCGAGGAACATGAAGGGTGGCGTCACGCCGTTGCGGTCGGGCTTCTTGGAGCGTCGCACGAAGAGGAGGACGCGGCTGCCGCGCTCCTCGTGCTGGCGGTAGCGGCGGCCCGTGGGGCCGTCGGCAGGGGTGTTGCCCTGGCTCTCCCAGTGGAAGTGGCTCGGGGACATCAGGTAGTCGTTGTAGAGCGTCGTCGGCGTGAAGTCCTTCGCGTCCTTTTCGAGGGTCACGTAGAGCACGTCGGTGTTCTTCTCCTTGACCCAGAGCACGCCGCTTTGGGTCTTCAGGAGCTTGCCGCTCCGGACCTCGCCGAGCGCCGCGGCGACCTCTTCGCGAGCATAGGTGCCGTGCACGTGCAGCGGCAGGTCGCCGAGCGGGTAGGTCCGGCGGCGGGTCTGGTCGCGGAGTACCTCCAGCAGTTCGCGGAGCTCACGCAGCAGAGCAGGGCTTTGCCAGATGGCTTGGAGAAATGACGGCACCTCCGCGAGGGGCCGTTTCGACTGGCCGAAGGCGGCGAAGAACATCCACCGCAGCTGCGGCTCGTCGTCGGGCGCCGGCGGCTTGGCAGCCGCGAACCAACGCGACCAGGTCTCGAGGCGGAGGTCGTCGTCGACGTGGAGGAGCCTTGCGGGACCCCGCAGCAGCGCGTCGTCCACCCCGGCCGGGCCCGTGAGCTTCGCGCGCGACCGCAGCTCCGCCATGCTTCGGTTCGTGCCCGAGTAGACCTCGTCGACGTGTAGGTCGGCGTGCTCGAGCAGCGTCTTAAGGTGCACGTCGCCCAGCGCGCGGAGGTCTTCGGCGAGGGAGCTCCATCCGCCGCTGATCGCCTGTCGGATGTTGCCGAGCACGGCCTCCTTCGCCGTCTTCTCGAGCTCGATGGCGCAGCCCGCCGGGAGAAAGGGGAAGTCCTGCTCGACCGCGCTCTTCAGCTGCGCGCGCGTGCCGCCCGTGAGTGCGCGGTAGCGCAGGTCGAAGCGGAACTTCCGGCTCGCGCCTCCAATGAAGTCGAGCACCGTCAGGCACTCCTTGCTCGCGTGCAGCCGAAGCCCACGGCCGAGCTGTTGGAGGAAGACCGTCGCGCTCTCCGTGGGCCGCAAGAAGAGGACCGTGTCGACCTCCGGGATGTCGACGCCTTCGTTGAACAGGTTGACGGTGAAGATGCAGACGAGCCTGCCGGCCCTCAGCTCCCCCACGACCTCGTGCCGCTCGGCCGCCGCGCTCTCGCCGCTGAGGACGCGGCTCGGGAGGCCCGCGCTCGTGAAGAAGGCGGCCATGAACTCCGCGTGCGCAACCGAGACGCAGAAGCCGAGCGCCTTCATCGCGCGCGGGTCGCGGATGTGCTTACCCACGGCATCGACGATGAGTCGCGCGCGGACGTGGTCGCCGGTGTAGAGCCGGTCGAGCGACGATACGTCGTAGCGGCCGGCGCGGAAGTCGACGCGGCTCAGGTCCACTCCGTCGGCCACGCCGAAGTACTGGAAGGGCGCCAGCAGCCCGCGGTCGAGCGCGTCCAAGAGCCGAAGCTCCGCCGCGACGCGCTCGTCGAAGTCCGGCAGCAGGCTTTGCCCGTCCGTCCGCTCCGGGGTGGCCGTCAGCCCCAGCAGCACCTGCGGCTCGAGATGCTGAATCAGGCGCTGGTAGCTCGACGCGGGCGCGTGGTGGGCCTCGTCGATGATGACGACGTCGTAGGCGCCCGGAGCCAGCCCCGCGAGGCGGGACTCGTGGAGCGACTGCACCGTCGCGAAGACATGCTTGCCGCGGACGGGCTTGTCGTGGCCCGTGAGCAGCTCGCCGAAGTTCCCGTCGCCGAGCGCACCGCGGAAGACGGCCAGGCTCTGCTCCACGATCTCCCGGCGATGCGCCACAAAGAGGAGCGTTGGGTCGCCGAGTTCCTCGCGCAGGCGCTTGTAGTCGAGGGCCGCGACCACGGTCTTGCCGGTGCCCGTCGCGGCGACGACCAGGTTCCGGCAAAAGCCACGCTCGCGCTCGAGGGCGAGAGCCTCCAGCACGGCGCGCTGGTGCGGGTACGGGCGAAAGCGGATTAGGGAGGCGAGCCGGTCCTTCGCGCGGTCGTAGCGCACGGTGGCCTCGCGCAGTCGGTCTTCGTCATGCGGCTCGAAGCCGGTGTCGTCGTCCCAGTACTGCGCGAAGGTCGCCCGGAACTTCTCGAGGATCGCGTGGTTGTCGACGGTGCTGAGGCGCACGTTCCACTCGACGCCATCGAGCATCGCGGAGTGGGAGAGGTTCGAGCTTCCGATCAACGCGGTCGAGAAGCCCGAGTTGCGGTGGAAGAGCCAGGCCTTCGCGTGCAGCCGGGTGCGCCGCACGTCGTAGGCAATGCGGACCTCGGCGCCCATGTCGACCAACGCCTTCACCGCTTCGGGCTCGGTGGCCCCCATGTAGGTCGTCGTCAGCACCCGGAGCTTCCCCGGTCGCCGCCGGCAGAAGTCGTGGAGCTCCGTGCGCACTAGCCGCAGGCCGCTCCACTTGAGGAAGGAGAGCAGCACATCCACCTGGTCGGCCGACGCGAGCTCGCGCCGGATCTCTGGGGCGAGGCGCAGGTCGCGCGGTCCGTTGACGATCAGGTCCGAGTTCCGGAGCGGCAGACTCGGCCGGTCCAGCCGACCTTCGCCCAGCCGCCGCTCCGCCTCCGGCAGCAGTGAGAGCAAGAGCCGCGGGGGCGGGTCGATGGCGTCCGTCATATCGACGGTGTGGTCGGCGGCGACGGCCGCGATGGCGTCGAGCGCGGACCGGGTCACGGCGAGCTGGTCTTCGAGCCTGCCGCGCCGCCGAAGTGCACGAAGCACGGCGTCGTAGACGTGGCGCGCGAGCACGGCGCTCGCGGCGTCCGGGCTGAGCTCGTCGAAACGCGCCGCAAGCTCGGAGCGCTCAATGCGCGCGGCAAGCGCCGCCGTGATGAGCGCCTCGTAGAGCCCCGGCGCCAGCCCTCCCCCGTCATTCGCGTCGGAGAGTGGCTTTCTGAGGAACGCGCTGTCTACTGCTTGCCCTCCCCTTGCGACCAGCGTGCGCGTGCGTGCAGCACGGGTGGCTCGAGCGGCCCCCTCCAGGAGGCGACCCGCGGCGATGCGGTCCCGACGCGACTCCTGGCCTGGCGGCCGGGAGACCCGCTTCGTTGCGGCCCCCGGCGCGGCGGATGGCTACGTCCTCGGCGTCGGTTGACCCTTCGCTCGCCGCGAACCCGGGGCCGACAGCTCGGCCCCGGGCTTCGACGCACTGGCGTCCCCAGCGGGGTTTGAACCCGCGTTACCGGCGTGAAAGGCCGGGGTCCTGGGCCACTAGACGATGGGGACAGGTGGATCGCCGAGGCGATCCGGTGGGCCGTGCAGGGCTCGAACCTGCAACCGTCGGGTTAAAAGCCCGCTGCTCTGCCATTGAGCTAACGGCCCCGAGCGACGCCCAACGAGGCATCGCGCCGGGGCACGGGGCTAGCAACGGGGCCACGTCCGGTCAACTGGCCGTTTCGCCGGACGGCCGTCCGGCAACTTTGCCGTGAGGAAGCTCGTGACGACGCACGTTGCGACGAAACTTAGACGTGACTTCAGCGTCCATACGGGCGACCACGCGCCGAAGGCCGCGGGGCTCCCAAGGCTGTGGGGCCCTCGTCGGTCTCCTCAGTACGCCGGCCGCGAACCGATACATCTCGCACGCAACGCTGGCACGCCCTTCGCATACGTCTGTACTCGAGCAACCTAACGCCACTTCGCGCGAATCGAACCGCACCTCCCGGCGTTCCCCTCCCCGAACCGCACGCACCTCCCCTCCCATGCGACTCGCCACCCCCGAACCGACTTCCTTCGTCATCGCTGAGCGCGGTGGTGACTGGGCGTCGTGGGTCGAGCGCTTCCAGCGCACGACGCCGGACGTGGCCGTGGTGATGCAGGAGCCCGGGGAGAGCGTCGGCGATCTCGCCATGCGCGTTCGCGCCCGCGTCGCCGCCCTCGAGGAGGACGGCGGAGCTGTGGATCAGGCGGTCCTCGTTGGCGGCGGCCGCACCGATTCCGAAGCGATTTCGGCGCGTTCCCTCGTGCTGCGCGCGCTCACCTCGCCCATGGTCGCGGCCGGCGTCGGCATGATCACCCTCGATGGGCAGGGCCGCGACCGCTACGCGATGATGGCCCTCGCCTCGGCCGTGTCGCCCATGGTCCTCGGCACCGGTGTCTCCATCGCGCCCGCCGCGAACGACGTCTCGCTCCCGGCTGCGTCCTCGTTCGCGGACGTGGCCTGAGCCGCCCGGCGCGGCGGCCGTGTCGTTTCGCCGCGGCAAGCGCGTCGTCCTGGCGCCTGGCGTCGCCCCCTCAGCGCAGTCACGTGCCGGCTCGCGGCGCGTCCGGCCGCGCATTTTCTGTCACCTGGGCGCGCCCACCATGCGTCACATCGGGTCACGGTGCGGCCGCCGGGACACACCCACGTGGCTCCCGCGACGATGCGGACCGGGTGGGTTGATCGCAATCGTGACGATCTCGGGACCGTCGACCGTTAGCGCTGTGACATCGCGCGCGGCCGTCACGGCCAGTGAGACGCCGTCGGCGGTCCTCGCAGGGTGCAGATTTCGCGTGACCGCCGGCGATCCTCGCGTCGCCCAAGCGAAGGCCCTCAGCGGACGCGGGCCAGCACCCGGGCCGTGAAGTCCGTGCGCAGGTAAAAGCCGCGCGGGTTGTGCCACTGGAAGGCGCCCTCGGCGTCCGGGACCCGCTGCCGGGCCGCCGCGCTCGCCGCCTTCGGCCGGACCTGAAGCGCGTCGCCGAGCTTCGACGTGATCTCGTCGAGCCCGCCCTCGGCGATGCGCGCGGCCACCCGCTCCCAATCGTCCTGGAGCACCCGGCGCTCTTCCGGCGTGGGCGACCACAAGATCGGCGTTCCTAGGCGCCGCCCGGGGAGCGGCCCCGCGTCCGAGGCCTCCACCGGCACCCAGAGCACCCGCTGCAGCTTGTGCCAGCAGGGCGAGTCCTCGAAGTCGAGCTGCGCCATGCGGTTCGGCTGAATGGTGCAGACGAAGGTCGTCTCCTTGGGGCGCCCGCGCAGGTCCACGGGCAGCGTCTTCAGCTCCACGCCAAGGGCCTGAAAGTCCGCCGCGTCCCGGCTCCCGGCGCTCGCGCCCAAGAAGCGCTCCACGAGCTGCCCGGCGAGCCCCTTCGCCCGCCGCGTGCTCTCGGGCACGGGCACGCCGAGCCGGTCGCCGAGCTCGCCCACCGTGAGCCCCGCGAGGCGCTGCGCCCGCGCCATCAGCTCGGCTTCCGTGCGCGGCTCGTCGAGCGTCAGCTGCGTCATGCGGCGTTAGCGCAGCTCGCAGATCGAGCGGCCGAAGAGCCGCTCCAGGCTCGCCAGGAGCGCATCGCTCGGCTGCACGCTCACGCCCGTCTCGCCCAGGTTCACGCTCCACTGGCCCGCGTGCACCAGCTCGAGGGCCACGGGAATGGGCCCCGGGTGCCGCTCGAGCTCGCGCTTGAGCGACTCGAGCTGCGTTCGGTCCACGCCGTCCACGTTCATCTTCAGGTTCACGAGGCGCGTCTGCTTCGACACGGCCTCGGCCAGGAGCTTCGCCTCGTCGAGCAAGAGCTTGGCGACCATCTCCCCGTCGCCCACGTCCTCCTGCTTCACTCGGCCCACCACCAGCACCGGCTCGCCCGCCGTCAGCACCTCGCGAAGCCCCGGCGCCTCGAGCGGCTTCGGCCGCACGATGACCTCCACCCGGCCCTGCGCGTCCTCGAGCTCGAAGAACGCCATGGTGTGGCCGGCGCGCGTGCGCCGCTCCCGGTAGGCCTCCACGCTGCCGCCCACGAGCGCCCGCGCGTTGCGGTTCAGTTCGCTCAGCGTGGCCGTGTCCGCGTTCCCGATGCGCGCGAGCTCCTTCACGTAGCGGTCGAGCGGGTGCCCGGACACGTAGAAGCCGAGCGTCTCCTTCTCCTTCGCCAGCTGCTCCCGGCTGTCCCACTGCGGGATGCCCGTGGGGAACGTCCCACCGGCGCGGGTGAAGTTCTGCTCGCCCTCGCTCGGCAGGAGCCCGAAGAGGTTCGTCTGCCCGCTCGCCCGGTCCTGCGCCGCGCGCTTGCCGCGCTCGATGGCCGTCTCCACCGCCGCCGCCGCCTGCGCGCGGTGCACGCCTCCCTGCATCTCGCCGGCGCCGCCCGCACTGGGCGCCTCGTGGCAGCCGTCGAAGGCGCCGCTCCGCACCAGCGCCTCGCACACGTTCTTGTTCACGCGGCGCAGATCCACCCGGTCGCAGAAGTCGAAGAGGTCCACGAAGGGCTGCTTGGCGCCGTCGGCGCTCGTCCGCGCCTCGAAGAGTGCGTCCAGCGCCGCGCCGCCCACGCCCTTGAGCGCGCCGAGGCCAAAGCGGATCGCCGGGCCCGTCGGGTCCCGGAGCACGCCCTTTTCGCTGAGCGGCCGCCCTGCCGGCTTCTCGACGTCGTCGCGGGCCTCGTAGACCACCGTGAAGTCCACCTCGGACTCGTTCACGTCCGGCGGCAGCACGGTGATACCCAGGGACCGCGTCTCGGCCACCGTGCGCACCACTCGGTCCGACTTGTCCTTGTCCGCCGACATGGTCGCGCAGCAGAACTCCGCCGGGAAGTGCGCCTTGAGGTACGCCGTTTGATAGGTGATGAGCGCGTAGGCCGCCGAGTGGCTCTTGTTGAAACCGTAGCCTGCGAAGTAGGCCATCAAATCGAAAACCTCTTCGGCCTTCTGCGCGCTATGGCCATTCTTCTGGGCGCCTTCGAGGAAGACGCCCTTCTGCTTCTCCATCTCCTTGGCCTTCTTCTTGCCCATGGCGCGGCGGAGAAGATCCGCGCCGCCGAGCGAGTAGCCGGCCATGTCGCGGGCGATCTGCATCACCTGCTCCTGGTAGACGATGACGCCGCGCGTGGGCTTCAGGATGTGCTCGAGGCTCGGGTCCGGGTACTCGACCTTCTGGCGCCCGTGTTTGCGGTGCACGAAGTCCGTGTGCATGTCCGCGCCCATCGGCCCGGGCCGGTAGAGCGCCACCGCCGCGACGATGTCCTCGAAGGCGTCGGGCTTGAGCATCTTGAAGAGGCTCTGCATGCCCGACGACTCGAGCTGGAACACGTTCGTGGTCTCGCCGGACTGGAGCAGCGCGTAGGTCGCCGGGTCGTCCAGGGGGATCGCCTCGAGGTCGAAGGGCCCCTCCTGGTCCGGGCGTTTCGCGATGAGCTTCACCGCGATGTCGAGCACCGTGAGCGTCTTCAGGCCGAGAAAGTCGAACTTCACGAGGCCCGCCGATTCGACGTCGTCCTT
The DNA here is from genome assembly GCA_039814655.1 of Myxococcota bacterium. Lineage (GTDB taxonomy): Bacteria > Myxococcota_A > Polyangia > Polyangiales > Houyiibacteriaceae > CALCTH01. Next base: position 8,644 of record JBCCAW010000013.1, read on the forward strand.
GTGGTACTGGGTGACGTAGACGTCGTCGTCGGGGCAGAAGACCGGGACGTGGTCCCAGATGGGCCCCTCGCTGATGACCACGCCGGCGGCGTGCATGCCTGCGTGGCGCGTCAGGTTCTCGATCTGCTGCGCCGTGTCGAGCAGCTCCTTCACCTCCGGCCGCTCTTGGTAGCTCGCCGAGAGCCGCGGCTCGTCCTTCAGCGCCTGCGCGATGCTCGCGCTCTTGCCCGGCGCGAGCTCGGGGATCATGGCCGCGAGGCCACCGGCCTCCTGCGGCGCGATGCCCATCACCCGGCCCACGTCCCGCACCACGCTCTTCGATTTGAGCTGGTGAAAGGTCGCGATCTGACCGACGGAGTGGTTGCCGTACTTGTCGCGGACGTAGTTGATGACCTGGTCGCGCTGATCCATGCAGAAATCGACGTCGAAATCCGGCATGGACACGCGCTCCGGGTTCAGGAAGCGCTCGAAGAGCAGCCCGTACGGCAGCGGGTCCAGGTTGGTGATGCGGAGCGCGTAGGCCACGAGGGACCCGGCGCCGGAGCCGCGGCCCGGACCCACGGGGATGCCCTGGTCCTTCGCCCAGTTGATGAAGTCGGCGACGATGAGGAAGTAGCCCGGGAACCCCATCGAGAGGATGACGCCGAGCTCGAGCTCGAGGCGCTGGAGATAGGTCTCCTCGTTGGGCTCCTGGCCGCGGGCCCGGAGCTCCGCGAAGCGCTCCCGGAGGCCTTGGTGGGAAAGCGCTCGGAGCGCCTGCTCTTCGGTCTGGCCCTCGGGGAGCGGGAAGCGCGGCAGCTTCGGCGCGCTCAGCGGGTTGGCCTGGCCCGCGCACATCTCGGCCACGCGGAGCGTGTTGCGCACGGCCTCGGGGACGTGCCGGAAGAGCTTGGCCATCTGCGCCGGCGTCTTCACGTACATCTCCGCCGAGTTGTGGTGCATGGCCTCCATCTCGCGGAGCGAGCGGTTCGCGCCGATGCACTGGAGCGCGAGCTGCGCCCGGGCCTGCTCCCGGTCCATGAAGTGGCAGCAGTTGGTGGCCACGACCGGCAGGCCCAGGTCCCCCGCGAGCTCCGTGAGCACGCCGTTGAGCGGGCGGTTTTCCGGGAAGCCGTGGTCCTCGAGCTCCACGAAAAGGTGCTCGGGCCCGTAGATGCTCTTCAGCTGGCCGAGCACGTCCCGCCCCGCCTCGGGTCCCTTCATGAGCACGGCTTGGGGCGCGAGGCCGGCGAGGCAGGCCGTCAGCGCGACCACGCCCTCGGAGTGCTTTTCGAGCAGCTCGAAGTCGACGCGCGGGTTGCCGCCGTGCAGGCCCTCGACCCAGCCGAGGCTCACCAGCCGGACCACGTTCTGGTAGCCGGCCTGGCTGCTCGCGAGGAGCAAGAGGTGCCCGGGCTCCGGTGCGTTGGGGTCCTGCCGGCTCCCGGTCGTGACCTGCACCTCGGCGCCGAGGATGGGCTTCACGTCCGTGCCCTGGCAGGCCTCATGGAGCTGGACCGCGCCGTACATGTTGGCCCGGTCCGTCAGAGCGACGGCGGGCATGTCGAGGTTGCCGCACCGCTCCACGAGCTCGCCGACGCGGATGGCGCCGTCGAGCATGGTGAACTCCGAGTGGACGTGGAGATGGACGAACTCCGGAGCTTCCGCCATGGGTTGCCGAGCCTACACGCCGGGAGCGACTTGGGCCGCCGACTTTCGGCTCCTCCCGTGGACCGGCAGCGGAGCGCGCGGCGAAGGCGTCTTGGGGGCGGCGCGGCCGTGCTTGCAGCGGGGGCGGCGCATGCTACGCCTCCCGGCCCGCGCGAGCCGACCCACGGCCGCCGCTGCTTTTCGGACGAAGACCATGAAGAAGTCCCCGCTCGCCATCGCCAAGGAGCGCTTCGGCATCGACGAGGCCGACCCCACGAAGGCCCGCACCGAGGCCAAGAAGAAGCTCGTAGAGGCCGTGGAGAAGCTTTCGGACGGCGGCCTCTGGATCGACCGGACGAACGAGGGCAAGGGCCTCGAGAGCATCTCGAACAAGAAGCTCCTGCACCTCCTCGACGTGCTCGAGGCCGTGAAGGAAGCCCACGGCAGCCGGGACAAGCTCATCGACGCGATCCTCGACGCCGAGGAGCGGACGAAGGACGCGCACTACCGGAACCGCTTCGAAAAGTGGCCGACGCCGCGGCTCTGGGACCACTACCGGAGCGCTTCGCGGCGCGCCGCCCGCGCCTGACCGCCCGGGCTGCGATTGCTCACGTCCAAGGCCCCTGGGCGCTCGGTGGAGCCCCGAGGGCGATCTCGCCGGCCGCTTTTCGGGTCCTTTCGGAAAGGACCCTGAGGAAAAAGACAGGCCCGGGCGAGCGCGCAGCGCTTAGACTTGGCGCGCCCGGCGGGGAACTTGGACGCCGCGCGGGTGTCGGACGCAGCGTGACCGGAGCGAAGAGCATCGAGGCGGGGGCGCCCGCGCGCGGACAGGTCGACGAGGAGCTGCTCGCGCTGCCCGTCCCGGACCGTCGTCGGCGCATGACCACGCTCACGGCGATGGCCCTGGCTGTCGCCGCGGCGCTCGGCCTCGCGTGGTCGCTTCGGCTGGATGCGGCCTACTTCTTCGCGCGTCCGGCGCCCGTCGACCTGGGCGAAGCCCGCGCGCTCGGCGCGGCGGACCTGCAAACCAACCGCTACGTGACCGTGTCCGGGACGCCCATGGCGGCCTACGCCGTCGAGTACGAGCGGGTCATCGGAGGCGAGCGCTACGGGGTCTTCCCGCTGGCCGGGCAGCGGCGCCTCTTCGTGCAGGTGCCTCTCGACGGGCCGGGCGTGGGGCGTACGGCGACGGACCGGACCTTCGCAGGCCGCCTCGTGACCTTTGGCGAGCTCGGCGGGCGGGCCGGCGCCGTCCAGCATCACCTCCGCGAGCAGATGGGCCTGCCCGTGGGCGTCGACACCTACCTGGTGCTGGCTGGCGAAGCGCCCGGCGCCTACGTCTGGGCGCTGGCGCTCTTGGCGCTCTGCCTGGCCTTCGCGGCCCTCGACGCCTGGCTGCTGCTTCGCTGGTTCCGGCCCATCGAGCTCGACGACGACGCGGCCGACGACGCGGCCGACGACGCACACGCGACCTCCTGACCCGGCGGCGCCCGGTCAGGGCGCGGGGAAGAGGCCGAGGTAGGCGTCGATGAGCGCGTCGCCGAAGAAGAGGAATTCGGCGGCCCCGAGGGCCAAGAAGGGCCCAAAGGGCATGCGCAGCGGCGCGCGCGCGTCGTCCGAGATCTCGTCGCCCTCGTCCTCGCGCGCGTCGTCGTTGGTTGCCGTCGTCTCGTTGAGGAGCGCGGCGGCTCCGCCTTCTTCGTCCAGGCACCGCGCCGCGGCGGTGGCTTCGGTGACGAAGGGGCCCGGGTCGTGCGCGAGCTCGTCGCGCGCCTTCTCCGGGATGAGCTCGGTCTTCGTGACCATGGCCACGACGGCGACCAGAAGCCCCTGCATGGAGCCGGCGACGAGCGCGAAGAGCACGCCCTTCCACCCCACGAAGGCGCCGATGAAGAGCAGCAGCTTCGCGTCCCCTTCGCCCATGCCGCGCCGGCCCGTGAAGGCCTCGTAGGCGTAGACGAAGAGCAGCTGCACCACGAGGTACCCGAGGCCCGCGCCGAGGGCGGCATCCACCGCGTCGATGCCGTGCGGGCGGAGCGCGAGGGTCGCCAGGCCGAGGGCGGCGCCCGGCAGGCTTACCTCGTCCGGGATGATCATCCACTCGAGGTCCACGAAGGTCGCGACCACGAGTCCTCCGAGGAACACGAAGTACAGCAGCGCCTCGATCAGCCGAGGCACGAGCAGCCGTTCGTCCGGCGCCAGGAGCGCCAGCTCCGTGCCCAGCGCCGAGAGCACGAAGCGCTCGACCACCGCTAGGCAGAGCACACCGCCGAGCACCTCCACGGCGACGTACCGCGGGGTCATGGGCGCGGCGCAGCAGGCCGCGCGGCCGCGCTGCATCAGGTAGGCGACGATGGGCAGGTTCCGCCAGGCCGGCACCGGCGCGCCGCACGCCGGGCAGTGGCTCGGCGGCGAGACCACGCTCATCTCCCGCGGCCAGCGGTAGATGGCCACGTTCCAAAAACTGCCCCAGAGGGCGCCGAAGACGAAGGCGAAGGCCCGGAGCCCCCAGGCCGGCACGTCCGCGATGGTCAGGCCTCCCATGGCGCCCGCAACGTACGGCAAAACCCCGGAAGGTCACGGGAAGGGGTCGCCGGCGGGCCCGCGCGGTGCGTCGAGGACCTGTTGCTAAGCAAAACTTAGATTTGCCGTCCCAGGTACGCCAGGGCCTACACGTGGACACGGAGATGACGCGAAAATCATTGCGTTCTACGGCCGACGGGAACGTGGCTCCTATCTTTTGTTTAGGTTTTGTATCGCTTTATGGCGTAAAGCGTCTAAGTTCTGATCGCGGACGCGCTCCGCACAAGGAACCAAGGACTCATGACTCTTCGAACTCTCTCTCCCCTTCTCTTGGCCCTCGGTCTGATCTTCGCCGGCTGCGGCGACGACGACGGCGGCACCACCGGCACCACCCCCATGGACATGGACACGCCCATGGAGATGAACATCGTCGAGACGGCGCAGGCCCTCACGGCCGACACGACCAACGGCCTCAGCTTCGCCACGCTCCTCTCCGTGGCGACTGACGCCGGTCTCGCCGCTACGCTCTCGACCACGGAGAACATCACCGTGTTCGCGCCGACGGACGAGGCCTTCGCCGACATCTCGGACATCGTGGCCGGCCTCACGCCCGAGCAGGTCGACAGCGTGCTCCGCTACCACGTGCTGCCAAGCGTCGCCCGGGCCGCGGACCTCTCCAACACGACACTCACCATGTTCAGCGGCGAGGACGCCGTGGTCAGCATCGACACCACGCCGCCCACCATCGCCGGCGCGGAGATCACCGTCACCGACGTCGAGGCCAGCAACGGCGTGATCCACGTGGTCACCTCCGTGCTCATCCCGCCGACGCTTCGACCCTGAGCTTTCGCCCTTCACGGCACCGAGGCGGTCTGCGTTCGTCGCAGGCCGCCTCGTTTGCGTCGCGCCTTAGCTCAGCCGCGCCTTCGCATGGTGGGCGGCGCAGGCTCGGGCTACACGGACCCGGTGAGCCTCGTTCCCCACGCGACCGTCGCCGCGTTCGCCGCGGCCCTGCCCATCCCGCTGCTCGACGACGTGCTCGGGCGCCTGGCCCGCGGGTCCGCGCTCCGGCGCGTGGCCAAGGGTCACGGCGTGGCGCTGCGCCCGGACGCCCGGCAGCGCCTCGCCGAGGCCGCGCCGCCGCTGCTGCAGGCGCTCCCCGGCGGCGGCATCACCCGGCGTGTGCTCGTGCGCGTGGCCACGCCGCTTCGCGTCTGGGGTCGGGCCGAAGCCGGCGTGGTGGCCATGCTCGATGCGCGGCTCCTCGACCACTACCTCGCGATCGCGCCCGAGCGCGGTTGGCGGGAAGCCGGCGCGCCGCTCGCGCTGGTCGAGGCCGAGTCGCTGCTCGCCGCCATGAAGGCCGCGCGCGAAGGGGGCCTCCCGCGGAGCCTCCTGGCCTTCCCCGTCCGCTTCGCCGCCAGCCTCTCGGACCTGCCGAGCACGCTGCGCGGCGACGACGACGAAGGCCGCAACCGCGTCGAGCGCGCCATGGACACGCTCCTCGACGCCTTCGCCGACGCCCCGCCCGGCGCCTGGGAGGCCGTCACGGCGCGCTTCGAGCGGGCCCTCGAGGCGGCGCCGCCGCTCCAGGTTCCGGACCGGGTGGTGGACGTGGAGGCGGTGTGAGCGCCGAAGCCCTGGGCGCCGGCGCGGACGTGCGCGCGCCGCTCCGGGACGCGCGACGCGTGGTGGTCAAGGTCGGCTCGCGGACGCTCGTTGAGGACCCTCGTCGTTTCGTGGCGCTGGCCGCCGAGCTGGCCGCGCTCCGCCAGGCCGGGCGCGCGGTGGTGCTGGTCTCGAGCGGCGCCATCGCGCTCGGCGTGGCGGCGCTCGAGCTCGGCGCGCGCCCGCGGAAGATGGCGCGGCTTCAGGCCGCGGCGGCCGTCGGTCAATCGCGGCTGCTCCGGCACTGGGAAGAGGCCTTGGCCGCCCATGGCCTCGCGGCCGCGCAGCTCTTGCTCACGCACGCGGACCTCGCGGACCGGGACCGCTACCTCAACGCGCGCGCCGCGCTCGGCGCGTTGCTCGAGCTCGGCGCCGTGCCCGTGATCAACGAAAACGACACCGTGGCCGTCGATGAGATCCGCTTTGGCGACAACGACCAGCTCGCCGCCATGGTCGCCACGCTCGTCGGCGCGGACTGCCTCGTGCTCCTCACGGACGTGGAAGGGCTGCTCGATGACGCCGGCGCGCGCGTCCCCGTCGTCACCGACCCCGCCGCGGCGCAGGCGCTCGTTCGGGCACCAAGCGCGCCCGGTGTGGGCAGTGGCGGCATGGGTTCCAAGGTGGAGGCCGCCCGGCGCGCCACGCGCTACGGCGTGCCCGTGGTCGTCGCGCCTGCGGTTCATCCCCAGGTGCTGGCGGCAGTGTTCGCGGGCGCGGACGTCGGCACGCTGTTTTTGCCCCTGGGCACCCCCCTCGCGTCGCGGAAGCACTGGATCGCCTACACGCGAAAGCCCGCGGGCGCGCTCCTGCTCGACGCCGGTGCGGCCCAGGCCATCGCCGGCGGCGCCTCGCTCCTCGCCGCCGGAGTGCTCGGCGCGCGAGGCAGCTTTCAGCCCGGTGACGCGGTGAAGCTGCTCGGGCCCGGCGGCGCCGAGGTGGGCCGCGGTCTCGTGCGCTACGACGTGAGTGACGCCGCGCGCCTCGCCGGCGCCCGCACGGATGACGTCGAGGCGCGCCTCGGCCGTCCCGGCTCGGGAGTGCTCGTGCACGCCGACGACCTCGTGGCCGTATCGGGGACGGCCCAGAGCGATCCTTCCTCCGCGAGCGGGGCGTGACCGCTGCGGCCAGTGTGAGGCCCCGCAGAAGCCACTAGCGGCGCACGTTGAGTCGAAGGCGCGACCCTAGCGGCAAAAAAGGGCCGCAGGCCGTTGCAAGGTCGGGGGGAGTGGGGCTAGGCGCGCGGTATGCTCCGGCACGCTGCCGATTGGCGCACCGTCGCCTACATGATCATCACCACGTCGCTGCTGCTCTGGCAGTGGCAGGCCGAGGCGTTCAATCCCTGGGTCTACGTGGCGTTCCTCCACTTTTCCGTGGCCGTGTCGGTCATGGCCCACAACCACAACCATCTCTCGGTGTGGAAGTCGAAGGTCATGAACCGCTTCCAGGACTACTGGCTGACGGTCTTCTACGGCTTCCCGGTCTTCGGCTGGATCCCGACGCACAACCTGAACCACCACAAATTCACCAACCGCGACGGCGACTACACGCAGACCTTCCGCTACTCGGAGAAGAACAACCTCCTCACGCTGCTCACCTACCCCTCCGTGAGCAGCGTCCACCAGCAGAAGCCCATCGGGGACTTCCTGAAGCGCTCCTGGGCCAAGAACCGCTCGCGCTTTTGGTGGGCCATCTCCCAGTACGTGGTGCTCGTCAGCTGGATCGCGGCGGCGATGATCCTCGACTGGAAAAAGGGCCTGCTCTACGTGGTGGTCCCGCAGCAGGTCTCGCTCTTCAGCGTGCTGGTCTTCAACTACCTCCAGCACGTGCACGCCGACGAGGAGAGCGAGTGGAATCACTCGCGGAACATCGTGGGCCCGCTGATGAACCTCTTTCTGTTCAACAACGGCTACCACACGGTTCACCACATGAAGCCCGGGCTCCACTGGTCGAAGACCCCCGAGGAGCACGCGAAGGTCGCTCATGAGATCGACCCGCGGCTGAACGAGCAGAGCATCTACTGGCTGCTCATCCGGACCTACCTCCTGGCGCCCTTCATTCCGGCGCTTCGCCGGCCGTCGATGCGTCTTCAGCGCTTGGCCACCGAGGCGGCCTGACGTGGAGCGGGCGCGGGGCTCGTCTCCGCGTCGATCCTTGCTAGGCTCGACGCTGCCGCACCGCCGTCGACCTCGCCCCCGGGCCCGGCCGGCGCCGGGCGACGACGCCGGATGACCGCAGCCACCCTCGATACGCGCGCTCAGCAGCCCACGACGGAACCGCCGCGTTCCGACGGCGAGGTGCAGGAGCTGGTCGCGGAGCTGACGGGGCGCGCGAAAGCGGCGTCCCGCGTGCTCGCGGTCGCGCCCACGGCGCGGAAGAACGCGGCGCTCGAGCGGGCTGCGGCGGCGCTCGAGACCGACGCCGTGCGCGCCGCGGTGAGCGCCGCGAACGCCGACGACCTCGCCCGAGCCGCGCACGCCCAGCTGGCGCCGGCCCTCGTCGACCGTCTCGTGCTGAACGAGGCGCGCATGGACGCCATGGTCGCCGGCCTACGTCAGGTCGCGGCGCTCCCGGACCCGGTCGGGGCGCTGGTCCAGCATCGGCGCCTCGAGAGCGGTCTCGAGGTCGCGCGCATGCGCGTGCCCCTCGGGCTCATCGGCATCGTGTACGAGTCGCGACCCAACGTGACCGTCGACGCCGCCGCGCTCTGCGTGAAGAGCGGCAACGCCGTGGTGCTTCGTGGGGGCAAGGAGGCCTTCGCCTCCAACGGGGCGCTGGCGGCCGTCTTCGAGGACGCGCTCCGCGCCGAGGGGCTGCCCCCGGAGGCCGTGACGCTCGTCCCCACCACGGACCGGCGGGCGACGAAGGCGCTCATCGGCCTCGAGGGCGTGGTCGACCTGGCGATTCCCCGGGGCGGCACGGGGCTGATTCGCTTCGTGACGGAGCACGCGCGCGTGCCGGTCATCCAGCACTACCAGGGCGTCTGCCACGTGTACGTCGACGCCGGGGCCGACCTCGACAAGGCCCTCGCCATCGCCGTGAACGCCAAGACGCAGCGCCCCGGCGTGTGCAACGCCATGGAGACGCTCCTGGTCGACGCGGCCGTCGCCCCGGCGTTCCTGCCGAGGCTCGCCGGGGCCCTCGACGGCGTGACCCTGCATGCGGACGCGCGCGCGCTTCCGCATTTGCCGGGTGCCGAAGCGGCGGGCGCGGAGGCCTTTGGCCACGAGTACCTCGCCCTCGAGCTCGCCGTGGCCGTGGTGGACGGCCTCGACGGCGCCCTCGCGCACGTGGCCCGCCACGGCTCGCAGCACACCGAGGCCATCGTGACCGAGAGCTACGCAACGGCCCGGCGCTGGGTGCGCGAAGTCGACGCGAGCTGCGTGCTCGTGAACGCCTCCACGCGCTTCAATGATGGCTTCCAGCTCGGGCTGGGAGCGGAGATGGGCATCTCGACCACGAAGCTCCACGCCTACGGCCCCATGGGCCTCGAGGAGCTCTGCGCCCTCAAGTGGGTGGGCTTCGGAGAGGGGCACGTTCGTTCGTGAGCCAGGCATCGCAAGACAAAGCGCGCACCGAAGAGCTGCCGGAGGCTGCGGACACGCCGCGCCCGGCGCCGCAGGGCGAAGGCGAGACCCTCGACGGGAAGGCGACGGCGCTCGCCATCGCCGGCGCCGCCCTCGACAAGAAGGCGCTGCACATCGAGGTCATCGATCTCCGCGGCATCGTGGACTACGCCGACTACGTAGTCGTGGCCTCGGGCCGGAGCGACCGGCAGGTCAACGCCATCGCCAAGGGCATCGAGGACGACCTCAAGCGCGAGCACGGCCTCCGGTGCCTGGGCGTCGAAGGGCTCCCGCAGGGGCGCTGGGTGCTGATGGACTACTCGGACGTCATCGTGCACATCTTCCATCAGGACACGCGCGGCTACTACGACCTCGAGTCGCTCTGGATCGACGCGGCGCGCGTGGACCTGACGCTCCCGGGTCGCGAGGACGAGCTGGCCGAAGCCAACCGTCCCTTTCCTTTCGAGGAATGAGCCGGGCCGCCGAAGGGTAGGGCGTGCAGCTGCACCTGATCGCCGTCGGCAAGGTCAAGGAGCGCGGCGTGCGCGAGGCCGTCGCCGACTACCTCGCTCGCATCGGCCGCTACGCCCGGGTTCGTGAGGTCGAGCTGAAGGATGGCGGCGAGGCCGAGGTCACGGCGCGCTTCGAAAAGGCCATCCCGGACCGGGCGCGCGTCGTGGCCCTGGAGGTCGAGGGGACCCTGCTCTCGAGCCGAGGCCTGGCCGACCTGGTCGGCGACTGCGAACAGCGCGGCCTGCAGAGCCTCGTTTTTCTGATTGGCGGCAGCTACGGCTTGCCGCCGGCCGTGCGCAAGCGCGCCGACGCCGAGCTGAGCCTCTCGCGGATGACGCTCCCGCACCGTCTCGCGCGGCTGCTGCTTGCCGAGCAGGTGTACCGGGCCTTCACGATTCTTCGCGGCGAGCCCTACTCGCACTGAGGCGGGACGGGAGCGGGTAGGGTTGGGCCATGAGCCAGCGCCTCTACCTCGGACTCGCGGCCTTCCTCGGCGCGGCCTTCGCCCTCTTCTTCGTCGTGACCTGTGTGCCGGCGGTGCTCGAGACCGGCGACGTTCCCGGCGCCTTTGCCGCCGGCTTCGTGAACCCCTTCGCGGCCGGCTACTCCACCGACGTGCTCTTCTGCTGGGCGATTCTCGCGCTCTTCGTGGTGTACGAGGCGCGCACGCGTGGCGTGAAGCACGGCTGGGTGGCGCTTCTACTCGGCGTCGTGCCCGGCGTGGCGACGGGCTTCGCCAGCTACCTCGTGTTGCGCGAGCGAGGACGCGGACCGGCCGCGCGTTGACCCCTTCGCCGCCTGGCTCGCCAGACCACGGCGACGCATGGCTTCAGCGCACGCCGGCGAGGGCGAGGAGCCGCACGCGCTTGGCGCCGGCGCGGTAGAGCGCGCCGCTGGCGGCGCGGAGCGTGGCTCCGGTCGTGCGCACGTCGTCCACGAGCAGTACCCGCGCTGGACCCGGCCCGGCGTCGAAGGCGCCGCGCACGTTGGCGTCCCGGTCCCGCTGCGGCAGCGAAGCCTGCGGCGGCGTGTCGCGCAGGCGCGTGAGCCGCCGCGTGTCCAGGGGCACGCCCAGCGCGTCTGCGAGCGGCGCGGCCATCAGCTCCACGGCGTGGAAGCCCCGGCGCCGGCGCTTGCGGCGGTGGAGCGGCACACAGGCAACCGCGTCCACGTGGCCCGCGTGGGCGAGCCCGGCGCCTTTCAGCAGCTCCGCCAGCGGCGCCACCAGGTCAATGCGCGCGTCGTACTTCAGCCGGCGCAGCGCCACGGCCAAGGGGCCACCGTAGCCGTAGGCCGCCGGTCCCCGACCGAGGGGCTCGAGCAGAGGCAGACACGCGGGGCAGAAGGGCCCCGGGTCATCGGCGCTCAGGTCGTCGTCGCAGCCCGGGCAGCCGCGCGGTGCGACGAGCTCGAGCAGACCGAGAAGGGTGCCGCGAAGCATGGCGGCCCTTCGGCCGCCCGCCTCCCCGGTTGCGCGTCAATGTGCGTCGTCTTGCACGGGCAGGATCGGCGCCCAGCGGAGGCCGAAGAGCACGGCGTCGTCGATGCGCTGGCCCCGGTCCGAAAAAAAGAGCCCGTTCGCGTCCACGGGCCGGCGCTCGGCGACGAAGGCGATGCCCTGGCCTTGCCGGTCGTAGCCGAGCTGCACGACGGCGTTGTCGAGCCAGCGTCCGCCGCCTTCGAAGGTCAGCGTGCGCGGCAGCGTATAGATGCCCTCGGGGGGAAGGGCGACGAGGCCGGCGACGAACTCGCCGTCCGCGTCCCCGAGGGGCGTCGTGGGCTCGCGCCAGAACCAGCGGTTGTTCTCGTTGTAGTGGGGCACGACCACGAAGCCCTGGTCGTCCTTCTGGCCCACGAAGACGAGGCGCCCGGCGGGAAAGGCATCGCTCTGTCGCGGGTGCGGGGCCGTGGTGCGGTAGAGACCGGGCTCCGGAAGGTCCATGCTGCGGCCTCGCATGCTCTCGCGAACGAGGCCAGCGCTCCTTTTGTTCGCCCTTTCCTGCGCGCGGCCGGCGCCGCCGGACCTGGCGCCGCTCTCGGCGCTCCGCGTGGGCGTGGACCCCGTTGCCGAGGCGCGGGCGGCCGCGGAGCGTTTCCGGGCGCGCGGGCGCCGCGTGCACCGAGAGCTCGCGGGCCCGGGCGTCGCGGCCTTCGCGGCGACGGAGCCTTCAACGGGGAGGAGCTTCGTCCGCGTCTACACGTCCCGGGGCCTCGCGCTGGCCCTCGAGGCGCCGGGCGACGCCCACGGTGCGCTCGATGTCGACCTCCATGACCTCGCACCGCGGGACCTCGACGGCGACGGGCGCACGGAGCTCGTGCTCGCGGCTGCCGATCCCGCCCGGGGACGCCGCTGCCTGACGCTGCTGCGCGCCGACGAGGCGGGCGGCCTCGAGCCCGTCGCGCCGCCGCTCGAGCGCTACGGCGGGGAGAGCTGCCTGGAGGTCGTCGGGGACCTGGCGGGTGACGCGCGCCTCGAAGCCCTGGCGCGCGTCCGCTACCCCTCGCTGGCCCTGGGCCCCGCGCCCACGCTGCCCGTTCTCTTCGGCGGAGGACCGCGCTGGGATCCGCTGCCGCTCGGCGCGGCGCGCGCCTTCTACGCGGCCGAGGACGCGGCCCGGGCGGAGGCGCTCACCGGCGCGACGGCCGTTTCCTTTCGCCATCGCCAGGCCGGGGAGCGTGCGGGCCTGGCGCGGCTGCAGAATGCCGACGGCGAGGCGCAGGCGAGCCGTTTCCTCGAGGCCCTCGGGACCGTGGAGCCAAGGCACGGCCCGCGGCGGGAGACCACGCGCGCCTTCATCGCCCGGGGCGGGCGCGCTCCTGCGCCGGTGCAGGGCGCGCCGCCTCGCGTGGACGCGCCGCTGCATTGAAGGTCGCCTTCGACCTGCTACCCGCTCCCATGGCCAAGAAGCGCCGCGTGGACGAGGGCGTGCCCGGCATGGAGCTGCTCGTCTGCCGCAACCCCAAGGCGGCCAAGCGCTACGAGATCGAGGAGCTGCTCGAAGCGGGCATGCAGCTGAAGGGCTCGGAGGTGAAGTCGCTACGCCAACGCCGCGGGGACCTCGACGGCGCCTTCGCCCTCGTCTCGAACGGCGAGCTGTGGCTGCACAAGATGCACATTCCCGTCTACGAGCAGGGCGGACCGCACTACAATCACGAACCCCGGCGCACGCGGAAGCTCCTTGCGCACAAGCGCGAGATTCAGCGCCTCCACGGCCGTTTGACCGCCGCGGGCTTCACGCTCGTGCCGCTGCAGGTCTACTTCAAGGCCGGGCACGCGAAGGTGCAGCTCGGCCTGGGCAAGGGCCGCAAGGTCATCGACGACCGGGAGGCCATCAAGCGCAAACAGGCGCTCAAGGAGGCGCGGGCGGCCATGGACCGGGGCAAGGGCCGGCGATGAGCGTGCCGGTGCGCATTGCGGAGGCCGAAGGGGCCTTCGTTTCCTATGCCTCGGAAGTCATCGAGCTCGTCAGCCCGGCGCCCTTCGCGCCCGGCGCCCCCACGCGCTTCGAGGTCGCGGGGCTTCCTCTCGAGGGCAAGAGCCTCGGCAGCAAGCGCCGGCCCGCCGGCGACTTCACCGTTCGCTTTCGCCTGGTGAACCTCCGCCGTGAGCACCGGCGTCGCCTCGAAGCGCTGGTGACGGAGCCCTGAGCGAGCCGGCCTATCCCGGCGCCTTGGGTGGCGCGGCCGCCTGACTCGAACGCGCCGCGTCGCTGGGATCGTCCATGGGCGGCGGGAGGCTCGGGACCGGGCCCTCGACGCCGTCGAGCACGTCGTCGGCGCCGTCATGCTCTCCCGCGAGCTCGCTCAGCCGCGCCAGCACCGGCGGGAAGCTGGCCGCCAGCGTCGTGAAGCGTGCCGCGGGGACGCGCAGCAGGAGCACGTCCGTGTCGGCGGTCCAGGTCGTGGCCGCGGGCTCGCGCGTGATGAGCGACCGCTGCCCGAGGGCGGCGCCGGCCTTGAGCACGCGCCCGCGCGGGCTCCGGAGCTTGCCCACGAGCACCACGAAGAGGCCGTTCGAGCGTTTGCCTGCCTCGACGAGCGTGGTGCCCGCCGCGGCCCGGCGCAGCTCGAAGAGCTTCGCGAGCTCGGCACGGGTCGGCCCGTCGAAGCCGCCGAGCACCGGCGAGGTCTCGAGCACGTTGGCGATCTGTCGCCGGCCCATGAGGTCGAGGAGCACGTCGCCGAGGGGAGGGTGCTTCGCGACGAGTCCGTCGAGGAGGCTCTTGGCGACGAAGAGCGCCTGCACGGGGCCATAGGCCGCGACGTCTGCGCGGCGCTCGACGTCGTCGAGGAGCGCGCCCTCACCGACGATCTCGCCCTCGCCGAGGAGCACCGGCCGCGCCCGGCCCGGCACGCGGACCTCGGCCGTGCCCTCGACCATGAGGTAGATGCCATCGGCGCCGGCGCCGCGGCGCACGAGGAGCTCGCCGCTTCCTCTGGTGACGAGCTCGGCACCCGCGAAGAGCTCGCGGCGGATCGGGTCCGGAAGCTCGGCCAGGAGCGGCATGGTCGGCATCGCCGCGAGGCGCTCTGCCGGCACGCGCCGGGGCTCTTCCTTCAGGTCGAGGAGCACGATGTCGTCATCGTCGAGCTCGACGATGTCGCTGGGCTCCACGGGCTCGAGCTCGCTCATGCTGAGCTCGAAGGGGGCGCTCTCCTCGTCGGGCTCGACGAAGACGAGCGAGTCCTCCTGGCCGCCCTGCATGATCTCGAGAAAGGGCACCTCGTCGATGGACGGCTTCTTGGCCCGGCTGCGCTTCTCGCCGCGGAGCGCCTTGGCCGCGGCGGGGTCCACGGCCTCGAGCACCTCCGTGTGTCCCGGGTCGATTTGAACGACGACCTTGGCCACGGCCACCGCCCGGGCGACGAAGCCGAGGTCGGCGTAGCGTTGTGCCGCGCGGGAAAAGCAGTCGATGGCGTCCCGGCTCTTGCCGAGGCGCCGCAGCAGGTCCCCCTTGCGATGGGGCCAGCGCGGCTCCGTGGGCTCCGCCGCTTCGAGCTGGTCGTAGAGCCGCAAGGCATCGTCGAACTGCTCCTTCCGGAGGGCCTTGTTCAGCCGGTCACGTAGCCGCGCTACCGTCGCCACGGGGCCAGCATACCCAAGGCTGGCGCCGCTGCGCTTCCTTTCGCGCGGAGGTGCGCGCGGAGGTGATCGGGCGGCCCGGACGCTCTATCGTGGGGCGCCCCGCCCGAAGCCCGTCATGCTCCTCATCCGCCTCCTACGCGCGCTCGCGGTCGTCGCGCGCATTACCGGCAGCTACGCGCTCTTGCTCGCGCTTCGGCGCGTGTTTCGACGCCGCGATGCGGAGGGTCGGCCGATCGATCCGCCCTGGCTGGTCCGGCGCACGGAGGCGACGCACGCGCGCAACGCCCGGCGCCTTCGCGACGCGATGCTCCGGTTCCGCGGCGTCTTCATCAAGCTCGGCCAGGTGCTGAGCATCATGGGCGGTTTTTTGCCCCGCGTGTACGGACGGGAGCTCGAGTCGCTCCAGGATGACGTGCCGCCGCGGCCCTTTGCGGAGCTGCGCCCGGCCTTCCGGAGCACGCTCGGCCAGCCCCCGGAGGCCTTCTTCGCGCACATCGACGAGGCGCCCCTCGCGGCCGCGTCCCTCGGACAGGTGCACAGGGCTCGGGCGGCGGACGGCCGGGCGCTCGCCGTCAAGATCCTCTACCCGGGCATTCGCCGGCTGATCCGCGTGGACCTGAACGTGATTCGTCTCGCGCTCTGGATTTTCCATCTCTTCGTCCCGCTGAAGAGCTTCGACCGCGTTTACGTGTCCCTCGTGGACCTGCTGCGCCGGGAGACGGACTACCTCCACGAAGCCGAGTGCATGCGCCGGGTTGCGGCGAACTTCGCTCACGTGGACGACGTGCTCGTGCCCGAGGTCATCGCGGAGGCCACGAGCAAGGATGTGCTCACCATGACCTTCATGGAGGGCGTGAAGATCACCGACTACGACGCCATGGCGTCCGCGGGCATCGACCGGGAGGCCGTGGCGCGGCGCCTCGTGCAGTGCTTCTACAAGCAGCTCTTCGTCGACCGCTTCTTTCACGCGGACCCGCATCCCGGGAACTTCCTCGTGCAGCCGGGGGCGCGGGGCGACGCGCCGCGCCTCGTCATCCTGGACTACGGCGCCATCTGCGAGGTGAGCGAGGCCACCATCGACGGCCTCGTGGACGTGATGCGCGGCTTCCTCGAAGGGCAGGACGCGCTGGTGGTGCGCGGCATCGACCGCATCGGCTTCGTGGCCACCGGTGGCCACCGGGAGCTGCTCGAGAAGACCGTACGTACCTACTTCCGCAAGCTACTGAAGGTGGACCGCACCGCCGCGGCCTTCATGCGCGCGTCCGGGCACCGACTCCTCGAGATCGCCAACCCGGAGGTGGAGATGAGCGAGCTCCGCCCGCTCATGAAGACCGTCGAGTATCCGGACGGCTGGTTCTACGTGGAGCGCGCGTCGATTCTGATGTTTTGGCTGGTGGGACAGATCGCGCCGGAACTCGACACCATTCAGGTGGGCTTCCCCTACGTCATGCCGCTCCTCGCGGACCGCATCGCCAAAGAGCCCGGGGCCGTGCGCCCTCCGGAGCCGCCGGCCGTCGAGCGTAGCGCCGCGATTCGCGGTATCACGCCCCGGTGATCCTCCACCGTCGTCGGATTCCCCGGGTCGTCAGCGCGGGCCTCGTCCTCACCAGCGGTTGCTACGAGACCATCGTCTTCGATGGGGCCGGCGGCCGCGTCGACGCCGGGCGAGTCGACGCCGGCCGCGTGGATATGGCGGCACCGGATCTCGGCGCGATGCCGGACGTCGGGGTCGACGTCGGCGCCCCGGACCTGGGCCGGCGACTCGACGAGGCGCTTGCGATCATCTGCGAGGGCGCCGTCGAGTGCGGCCTCGCCGGGATCACCTACGACGAGTGCGTGGAATACCTGGCCTACCAGTTCGAGTACTACCGCGAGACCTATGGTGAGGAGTGCTACGACGCCTTCCTTTCATCGCAGCTCTGCGCGGCGGAGGCCCTCTTGGAGAGCGATTGTGATGCCCTCCGCATCGGCGAAGCCTGCGCCGCCGAGTTCGTGGCCGCCGAGGAAGCCTGCCGATGAGCATGCGCCTGCTCGCGGGAGACGTCGGAGGTACGAAGTGCTGGCTCGCCCTCTACGAGGCGTTGCCCGGAGGTGCGCTCGTCGAGCTGCGGGAAGCCCAGCTGCCGAGCACGGACCACGGCTCCCTCGGCGACCTCGTGGAGAGCTTCCTCGGCGCCGACGCCGGCACGCTGGCTGGCGCCGCCTTTGGCATCGCTGGCCCGGTGCGCGAGCGGAAGGTCAAGGTCACGAACCTG
>JBCCAW010000342.1:0-6406 GCA_039814655.1 Myxococcota bacterium
CACCCGCCGCGGCACCTAGGCGCCTCCGCGCGCTATCAAAGCAGGCCCTCGGTGGGGCCCGCTCCCTGACGCTTCACCTCGGGCTCCGGGCCCGTGAGGTCCACGATGGTGCTCGGGTCGAGGCCGCCCCAGCCGGCGTCGAGGATGAGGTCGACGTCCTTGCGGTAGGCCTGTGCGATGTCCGCCGGGTCGTTGAGCTGCTCGTCATCCCGGCTCGCCGAGGTGCTCACGATGGGGTGGCCGAGCTCGCGCACGAGCGCGAGCGCGACCTCGTGGTGCGGAACGCGAATGCCCACGGTCTTGCGCTTCATCATGAGCACCTTCGGCACCTCCCGCGTGGCGGGGAGGATGAAGGTGTAGGGGCCCGGAAGGAGCCTGCGCATGAGCCGATAGCTCCGGTCGTCGACGACGGCGTAGCGCGCGATGTCGCCGAGGTCCGGGCAAACGAAGGCCACGGGTTTGGTCCGGGGCATGCGCTTGATGGCGTAGACCCGGTCGATGGCCTTCTTCTGAAAGATGTCGCAGCCGAGGCCGTAGACCGTGTCCGTGGGGTAGCAGACCACCCCCCCTTTGCGGATCACGTCCACGGCCTGCGCGATCTTTCGCGGCGCCGGGTGGGACGAGTCGATCTCGAGGCGCATGCGTCCCTCCCCCGCGCTCAGTCGCGACCGTGGAGGAGGGTCTTCACCGCGCCGTCCTCGAAGACCACGCTGATGCGGTCCGGCATGGGCACCTCGAGCACCTTGCCGAAGCCGAACTTCGTGTGGTTCAGGAAGTCGCCGGTGACGTAGCTGCTCTTCGGCGAATACACGGCCGCGCCGGCCTTGTAGCTGGCGACCTCCTCGGCGGTGACCTTCGGCTTGGCCGTCGAGGCCTTCTTGCGCGTGGTCCTCTTCTTGGTCGCCTTCTTCTTGGCGGCCTTCTCCGGCGGGCCTTGGACCTTCGCCTTGCCCTGGACGGCCTTCTTGGCCGCACGGAAGGCCGGGCCGTTGGCCTCGCAGACGAGAACCTCTTCGACCACCGGCGGCTCACCCGCTTCCGTGCGCTTGGCTTGGTAGACCTCCGCGGCCTCGACGATGATGGCGAGCCGGTCCGCCGGTGCCAGCTCGTCCGTGCCCGTGCCGAGCGGTGGGAACGCGATGCGCTCCACGCTGCGCTCGGCGGCGAACTCGAGGGCGGCGATGACCGCCTCCTTGATGGCGTCTTCGCCGGGCGCCGAGGCGCGCTCGGTGCCGGGCTCGGGATCGCGCGTGGCGACCCAGGCGAGGAAGTTGCAGTGAAGCCGGCCCGGATGGACGCGAATCACCGCGCCCTTATCGAGCGCATCGGCGCCCGTCTGCTTGAGCTCGGCGTCGAGGGCCCGCTGCAGGTCCTCTCCGTAGTGCTCGAGGAGCTCCTTGTCCGGGCCCGGGCCCGGCCAGATCTGCATGTCGGAAGCGCCGTCGTAGACGATGGCGCCCACGCGCTGCTTCGACGGGAGGTCGAAAACCGACCGATTGACGAGGGTGACGTCCATGGGGATGCGTGGAGTAGCACGAGGGCTTCGCGGCGCGGAAGAGAGAGCTGCGAGGGACTTCGCGCTGGCACGTGGCGCGAGCGCGCGGCCGGACTATCCTCGCGCGACCATGGCCGACGAGACGAAGGAAGCCGCAACGGACGACGGCACCGCCGCGCCCGAGGACGTCGCTACGGAAGCGACCCCCGACGCCACGCCCTCGCCCGAGACGAGCGCAGCGGACGCCGCCCCGGCGGCCGAGGCCGCTCCGGACTCAGCAGGCACGGCTCCGGACGGCGATGACGCCGCGGCGGAACCCGAGCGCTCCGGCGACGTCGCCGAGAACTCGCCCGCCGGCGAGGTCGCTGACGCCGAGGTCAGTGCCGGGGAAGCTCCGAGCGGGGACGCACCCAGCGGGGACGCACCGAGCGGGGACGCACCGAGCGAGGTTGCCGCCGCGCCTGCCTCCTCTGACGACGCGCCGGCGGCGAGCGCTCCCGAGGACGGCGCTCCCGACGACACGGCGCCCGCGACGCCCCGGGAGAAGTCGCCCATGCCCTTCTTGGTCGTGACGGCCCTGCTGGACGCCGCGGCGCGGCCGGCGCCACTCACGATGAGCCATGGCGACGCCTACGAACGCGCCCGGGCCGCGGCGCACGGGCACGACATCGCGGGCCTCGCGATCGTGGAGCTGCCCATTCAACCCCAGGCCTTCGGGGCGCTGCGAAAGGCGCTGCAGCTCCCGGCGGACACGCTGGGCCTCTACGACGTCTTCCCTCTCGCCAGCCACCTCGACGACGAGGTGCGCAAGGTCGCCGGCCAGTTCCTGGCGGCGGAAGCCTTGTGGACCCTCGAAGAGCAGGGCCAGCTCGGCGGCGTCCCGCTGAACGTGAAGCTCGACCTTCCCAAGCAGTGGTCCCGGGACCCGCGGGAGGTGCATGCGCGCTTGGTGAAGGCGGGCGCCCTCGACTTGAGCGACGGCGCCATCGAGACCTTCAAACACGTGAAGACGGCCTGGGACGGCACCCCGCCCTGACGTGCGGCTACGCAAGCGCTTCTTCGCTCGTGACGCGATGAGCGTCGCTCACGGGCTCCTCGGCCAGGAGCTGCGCCTCGGGCACGTTCGGCTGCGCGTCACGGAGACCGAGGCCTACCTGGCCGACGATACGGCCTGCCATGCACACGGCGGGCGCACGCCGCGCACGGCGGTGATGTTTGGGCCGCCGGGGCGGGCCTACGTCTACCTCTGCTACGGGCTGCACCAGATGCTGAACGTGGTGTGTGGCTCCGAGGGGGAAGCCACGGCGGTGCTGGTTCGCGCCGCGGAGCCTCTCG
Organism: Myxococcota bacterium; assembly: GCA_039814655.1. Lineage (GTDB taxonomy): Bacteria > Myxococcota_A > Polyangia > Polyangiales > Houyiibacteriaceae > CALCTH01. The sequence continues at coordinate 2,831 of JBCCAW010000342.1, forward strand.
CCGGCCTCGACCTCATTCGTGAACGCCGGGGCGGCCGCGACGGCCCGGTGCTGCTCACGGGTCCGGGACGAGTGGGCGCGGCCCTCGGCATCGACACGTCCTTCAGCCACCACGTGCTCTACCGCCCCGGGGGCCTGGAAGTGCACGCGGGGAAGGCGCCGGCAGCGGTTCTCCGCGGCCCGCGCGTGGGCATCGACTACGCGAGCCCGGCGGATCGGGACGCGCACCGGCGCTTCGCCGTCGCCGGGACGCGGTGGATCAGCGCTCCGAAGGGTACGCTCCGGGCCGAGAGCGGCCGCGAGGTGAGGGCATGAGCGAAGAGACGCGCAGCGAAGCGACCACCGAGGGCATCCGAGTCGAAGTGGAGTCGTTCTACCTCGAGGCGCGTTCCCAGCCCGGCGCCAACCGCTACGTGTTCGCGTACCGGGTGAAGATCTCGAACGTGAGCCACGAGGGCCCCGTGACCCTGAAGACGCGGCACTGGGTCATCACCAACCAGCTCGGACAGCGCGAAGAAGTACGCGGCGCCGGTGTGGTGGGCGAACAGCCCGAACTCGCTCCCGGGCAGAGCTTCGAGTACTCGAGCGGCGCCATGCTGCAGACGCCGCGCGGCACCATGCACGGCAGCTACCAGATGCACCGCCCGGACGGTCGGGTGGTCGAGGCCGAGATCGCGCCCTTTGGTCTCTCCGTGCCCTTCTCCCTCAACTGAGCGGCCCCCCGGGCGCCTTCGGCACACCACGCACGACCACGCCCCGCGCCGGCGGGGCCGGGCGGGGCGTGGTCGTCTCACGATTGGGTGACCCCAAGGGGATTCGAACCCCTGTTACCGGCGTGAGAGGCCGATGTCCTAACCACTAGACGATGGGGCCGTGGATGCGCCCGGGGGGTGGGCGGCTCGGGGACTAGGATTCGAACCTAGATAGCCAGAACCAGAATCTGGAGTCCTGCCATTAGACGATCCCCGAAGGATCAGCTCTGAGAGAGCAACCGCGGGGCTGGGCCCCGCGAGGGCTGGAGTAGCTAGCCTTCGGGCTGGGGCCTGTCAAGGCAGCGCCGCGGATTGCGCCTGACCGACGTCGTCGACGCTCGGTGCTGCGTATTGTTTATTATTTTTATCGTGTTTGCGACGAATTTTCAGGTCTAATTACATACTCTTACGGACCTCATCGCAAATCTACACTTGACCGATGCGAGAATCGAAGGAGGATTGCTCGCATGAGTGCCGACGGCTGGAAGCAGCACCTCGGGGACGCGGTTCCGGAGACGCTGGCCCGGGAAATCGACGTCTTCGAGGAGCAGATCGCCCGGAAGAAGTCTGGAGCCATCGACGAGAAGCTCTTCGCGGAGACGCGGCTTCGCCGCGGTGCCTACGGCCAGCGCTACGACAACGGACTGCGGGACGACGGCCGCGGACAGCGCCGCCTCGCCTTCCCCTCCGCGGCCACGAAGGGCGTCGACACGGTCTTCGATGCGCCGGGCATGCAGCGCATCAAAAACCCCTATGGCCTCGTGACCGCCCGGCAGATGGAGGTGATGGCCGAGTGTGCGGAGGAGTACGCGGACGGCATCCTCCACGTGACCACGCGCCAGGACATCCAGCTCCACTTCGTGCACATCGAGGACACGCCGGACATGCATCGGCGCCTGGCCGCGGTGGGTATCACCACCCGCGAGGCCTGTGGCAACTCGGTCCGCAACATCACGGCCTGCGTCTACGCCGGCGTCTGCGCCTCCCAGTCGTTCGACGTGACGCCCTACGCCGAAGCCGCGAAGGAGTTCTTGCTCGGCCACCCGGACGTCCAGGACTTCGGCCGCAAGTTCAAGATCGCCTTCAGCGGCTGCCATGACGAACCCTGCGGTCTGGTGACCTTCCACGACCTCGGCGCGGTAGCGAAGATGCGCGAGCAAGACGGCGTCTGGAAGCGCGGCTTCGAGCTCGTGGTGGGGGGTGGCCTCGGCGCCGTCCCCGTGGAGGCCAAGGTGCTGACGGAGTTCTGCCCCGAGGAGGAGCTCCTTCCGATAACGCAGGCCGTATGCCGCGTCTTTGCGCGCCTCGGCGAAAAGCAGTCGCGCGCGCGGGCGCGCATCAAGTTCCTCGTGCAGAAGACCGGCATCGAGGAGTTCCGCCGGCTCGTCGCCGAAGAGCGCGCGCAGCTCCGGCCGGACCCGCGCTGGACCGCGCATCTCGAGAACCTCGCAGGCCAGGACACGGCGGGGATCCGTCCGCCGGGTGCGCTGGCGGCGGGCGGCTCTCCCGAGTTCCTTCGCTGGGCCGCGACCAACCTCCGGCCGCAGGCGCAAGAGGGCTACTACACGGCGACGGTCACCTGCCCACTGGGCGACTTCACCGCAGAGCAGGCCCGCGGCTTCGCCGCGCTGATGCGCGAGTACACCGGCGACAAGAGCTGCCGCCTCGCCGTCGATCAGAACGTCGTCTTTCGCTGGCTGAGCGGCAGCGACGCGCCGGCCTTCTTCGAGCGGCTGGAGGAACTGGGCGTCGCGGACCACGGCGCGGGCACGCTCTTCGAGCCCACGAGCTGCCCCGGTACGGACACGTGCAAGCTCGGCATCGCCTCGAGCCGCGGCCTGACCGGCGAGCTCCGGCGCCAGCTTCGCGTGCTTGGCGACGCTATCGACCCGGACGTCCAGAAACTCCGCATCAAGGCGAGCGGCTGCTTCAACTCCTGCAGCCAACACCACGTGGCGGACCTGGGCTTCATGGGGGTCGCCCGGAATGTCGGGGGGCGCAAGGTGCCCCATTTCAACGTCGTGCTCGGTGGCCAGTGGACCCAGAACGCGGCCCGCTACGGCCAGGTCGTCGGCGCGGTGCCCTCGAAGAACGTCCCGGTCGCCGTGACACGAATCACCGACGCCTACCTCGCAGAGCGCGCGGACGGCGAGACCTTTCAGGACTTCGTTCGCCGCGTCGGCAAGGGCCACATCAAGAAGCTCTTGCGGCCGCTCATGAAACCGCCGAGCTACGAGGAGAGCCCGGACCACTACCGCGACTGGCGGGACCCCCGCGAGTTCGGCATCGGCGACCTTGGCGTCGGCGAGTGCGCGGGAGAGGTCGTCCCGTGGGTCGAGTATGGGCTCCAGACCGCGGAGCAGGAGCTCGATGCGGCCCAGGCGCACGACGAAGCCGGCCGCTACGAGGCCGCGAGCCGGGCCGCCTTCGGCTCCATGGTCACCGCCGCGCGCGCGCTCCTCGAGCACCTCGAGGTGCAGGTCCGCCAGGACCCGGCGGACGTCGTCGACCAGTTCCGCGAGCACCTGCACGAGACGAAGCTCTTCCACGACCCCTACGCGAAGGGGAAGTTCGCCGGCTACCTGCTGGCCATGCATGCGAGTGGACGCATCGCCGCCGGCGATGCGGAGCTGGCGCACCGCAACCTCGACGAGGCCAACCTCTTTCTGGAGGCGGCGCATGCGGCCTACGCGCGCCTGACCGCGGCAGCCATCGCCGCGGGCAAGCGTCCGTCGCCCTGCGCGACCTGCAAGTCATTAACGACGCCATTCGCGACCTGTCCGAAAAGCTCAACGCCCTGCCTGCCGCCAAAGAAGCCGAGCACG
>JBCCAW010000830.1:0-1803 GCA_039814655.1 Myxococcota bacterium
AGTAGAAGACGCCGCCGAGGAAGGTAAGCGGCGTCAGCACGAAGTTCGGCACGATGCTCAGCTGGTCGAACTTCTGTGCCCAGAGCGCGCTCACGAGGCCGAGGCAGGCGAAGGCCACGCTCGTGAGCGTGGCGAAGGCGAGCGTGTAGAGCGGGTGCGCGACGGCGAAGGTCGTGAAGAGCCCGGCCACGAAGTAGACGAGGCCGCCCACGAGCGCCGCGCGGACGAGGGCCGCGCCCACGTAGGCCAGGAGCGCCTCCGCCGCACCGATGGGCGCGACCAGGAGGTCGACGACGGTACCGTTGATCTTCGACTGGAAGAGGCTCGACGAGCAGTTGAGGAAGGCGTTGTTGACCATGGCCAACATGACCAGCCCGGGCACCACGAAGCGCACGTAGGGCACGCCCTGCACCTCCTTCAGCCGCGCGCCCAGGGCGACGCCGAACACGAGGAAGTAGAGGCTCGTGGTGACGAGGGGGCTGAGCACGGTCTGAATCCAGACCTTTGCGAAGCGCCGCACCTCCTTGACGAAGAGCGTGCGGAAGACGACCGCGTCGAAGCGCGGCGCATGCACCGCGGGGCGGACCGGCGCGCTCACGAGACGGCCTCGGGCTCCTGCACGAGCTCGACGAAGATCTCCTCGAGGGAGCGCCCTTCGCCGCGGGCGAGCATGGCCTCCGCGGACTCGGTCACCAGCAGCTCGCCGCGGCGGAGCACGGCGATGCGGTCCGCGAGGGCCTCGGCCTCTTCGAGGTAGTGGGTGGTCAGCACGATGGTGGTGCCCGCATCGCGCAGGCGCCGCACCTCGTCCCAGAGCTCACGGCGAAGCTCCACGTCGACGCCCGCCGTCGGCTCGTCGAGAAAGAGCAGCTTGGGCCGGTGAACGAGCGCCTTGGCCACGAGCAGCCGGCGCTTCATGCCGCCGCTCAGGTTGCGCGTGTAGGCGTCGCGCTTGTCCCAGAGCGCGAAGGTCCGAAGCAGCGCGTCGCAATGCGCCGGGTCCGGCGGCACGCCCATGAGGCCGCTCTTGATGGCCAGAGCCTCCCGGGGCGTGAAGAAAGGGTCGAAGTTGATCTCCTGGGGCACGAGGCCGACCAGGCGCCGGGCGGCGCGGAAGTCCGCCGCCACGTCGTAGCCGAAGACCTCGATGCGGCCCGCCGTGGGACGGCTCAACCCGGTGATGCAGCCGATGAGCGTCGTCTTGCCGGCCCCGTTGGGACCGAGCAGCGCCACGATCTCGCCCGGCTGCACCTCGAGGTCCACGCCGGCGAGGGCCGTGAAGCTGCCGAAGCGTTTCACGACACCGCGGCAGCGGAGGGCGGGCAGGGTCACCGGCCGTCCCTACGACCGGGCGCCCCTTGGCGCCAGGAGGCGCGCCGGTGACGCCTCCCGGCGCCCCGTTGCGGGTCTCGCCGCGCCGTGCCTCCATGCTTCCATGGTGGAGCTGCAGCGCACGATCTCGCCCGTCGACGGAACCCTGCTCGTGGAGCGGCCTCTGGCCACGGACGGCGAGCTCGACGCGGCCCTCGACGCGGCCGTGGCGGCCTTCCGCTCCTGGCGCGGCCTCTCCCTGGGCGAGCGAACGCGCCGCGTCGGCGCCTTCGTTCAGGCGGTGATGGCCGGCGCCGAGGACGCGGCACGGGAGCTCACGCTCCAGATGGGGCGCCCCGCGCGGGATGCGCCCGGCGAGCTCGCCGGCTTCGCCGAGCGCGCCGGAACGATGAGTCGCCTCGCCGAGGCCGCGCTGCGACCCCGAGACCCGGGCCCGAAGGAGGGGTTCCGGCGCGCGATCGTGCACGAGCC
>JBCCAW010000340.1:0-6432 GCA_039814655.1 Myxococcota bacterium
CGCGGTCCTCGCCGAGGCGCCGCTCGTCGCGGAGGGCAGGGCCGACGTCGACGCCGTCGGCCGGCTGGTCCGCGCGCGCGGGCGCCTTCTCGGCGCGCCGGAAGCGGAGCGCGAGGCTGCCGCGACCGCCGTGCTCGCCGCCCTCGAGAGTGGCGTGCTGCGCCAGGCGGCGCGCTCGCCGGACGTGCGCCGCGAGGTGCCGCTCCACCTGACCTTGCCGGACGGTACGCGCGCCGAGGGCAGCGCCGACCTCGCCTACCTCGACGAGGACGACTTCGGCGAGAGCGCCTGGGTGGTGGTCGACTTCAAGACGGACCTCGAGGAGGGCGCCAAGGACGAGTACCTGGCGCAGATCGCCCTCTACGCCGACGCCGTGAGCGCAGCGACGGGCCTCCCCGCCGACGGGATTCTCCTCGGCGTATGAGCGAGGGTCTGGTCACGGCGTACGCGCTCGCCTTCGGGTCCTCGCTCGCTTGGGCTGGCCTCGACGCGGCGCGAAAGGGCCTCGCGGGCGTCTTCCCGAGCGACTGGACCGGGCCCGTCGCGCTCGTCGTGTGGCTGACGCTGGGCCAGTCTCCGCTCTTCGCGGCCTGGTGGCTCGTCGACGGAGGCGCGCTGCCGGCGGGCGACTACTGGCTGCCGGGCCTCGTGGGCCTCGCGCTCCAGGTGGTGGCGAACCTGCTTTTCGTGCGCGCGGTGCAGGTCTCGCCGCTCAGCCTCACGGTGCCCTTCCTGAGCCTCGCGCCGGCCTTCGCCGTGGTGGCCGCGGCCGTGCTGCTTCGGGAGACGCCGACGGCCCGGCAGCTCGCAGGCACGGCCCTCGTCGTGGCCGGGGCGCTCGGGCTGCATGCGCGCGGGCTCTGGCACGGCCTCCGGGAGGAGCCGGGGAGCGCGATGATGGTGGCCGTGGCCGCGCTCTGGGCCGTGACCTCGAACTTCGACCGCTACGTGACCGACCTCGCCGCCCCGGGCTTTCACGCGCTCGTACAGAACGGCGGGGTGGGCGTGCTCTTGCTCGGGCTCTTCGCTGCGCGGCGGGAGGGCGGCGCGGCCCTCGGCGCGGCTCGCCGGCGGCCCGGGCTCTTGCTCGGCGCCTTTCTGCTGGCGGGCCTGGCCTTCGCCAGCCAGCTCCTCGCCGTGAAGACCCTCATCGTGCCCGTGGTCGAGACCATGAAGCGGGGGCTCGGCGTCGCGAGCGCCGTCGTGCTCGGGCGCCTGGTGTTCCGCGAGGCGCTCGCGGTCCGGAAGCTGCTCGCCGTGGGCGCCATGATGGCGGGCACGGCGTTGATGCTCTGAGCGTTCGGCGCGCGGTTCAGTCGCGAAGGACCGCCTCCACCGTGGCCGCGGCACCGAGGAGCCGCTCTTCGTCCCCCGCGCGGCCGATGAGCTGGAGGCCCACCGGGCGCCCGACGGCGTCCCGGCCGGCGGGCAGCGTGAGCGCCGAGAGGCCAAGGTAGCTGACCACGCCGGTGTTGCGGAGGCAGCGCAGGTTCTCGCGGCGGTAGACGGCCGCATCGGCGAGGGCCTTTAGCGTGGGCGGACCGTTGGCGGTGGTCGGTGTGACCAGGAGCGGCGTCCCGCGGAGCGCCGCATCGGCGCCCGCGGCCAGCTCCCGGAGTTGGCGCAGCCGGTGGAGGTACTCCTCCGCCGAGATTCCCGCGCCGTCGTCGATGCGCGTCCGAACGTTCGGGTCGAGAGCCTCGAGGTGCGCCGGCAGCTCTGCGGCGAGGAAGGCCTTGAGCTCCGCGGAGACCGGGCCGCCCTGGCGAAAGAGCGCGAAGGCCTCGTCGGCGCCGGGAAGCGACGCTTCCGAGACCCGCGCGCCCGCGCCCCGGAGCTTCTCGAGCGCCGTGTCCAGCGCGGCGTCGATGCCGGCGTCGAGCTCGCTGCGAAAGAGGCCCGTGGCGCGCGCGAGGTGAAGCGCGGCCGGAGCGGGCGCCGTGATGGGAGCCGGCGCCGGGTCGAGGGCTCGGAAGCCATAGGTGAGGTCCGCGACGCTCCGGGCCAGCAGGCCGGGCGTATCCAGGGACGTGCTCAGCGGGACGATGCCGTCCGTGGACCAGCGCCCCTTGGTGGTCTTGAGCGCGCACTGGCCCGTCCAGGCGGCTGGGATGCGCACGGAGCCGGCCGTGTCCGTGCCGAGCGCGAGCAGGGCCGAGCCTTCCGCGAGGCTCACGCCGGCGCCGGCGCTGCTGCCTCCCGGCGCGTGGCCTGGCACCGTAGGGTTGCCCGGCGTCGCGTGGTGCGGGTTGGTGCCGATGCCGCCGAAGGCGAACTGCACCGTGTGCGTCTTACCGACCACGAGCGCGAGCTGGCCGAGCACGCGCGTGACGAGGGGCCCGGGACGCTCGAAGCGCCGTGGAAGCCGCGCCGACGAGCCCGCGAAGACGGGAAGGCCGGGCACGCCGAAGAGGTCCTTCACGCTTACGGGCAGGCCCTGCAGCGGTCCGAGGTCGCGGTGCGCGGCGAAGGCAGCGTCGGCTGCTGCGGCTTGCGCCCGGAGCAGCTCCGGGTCGAGCGTCCGGTAGGCGTCGTGGCGCGCGTTCTCGAGCGCCGCCTCGGCGAGGGCCTGGGCGCTGATCTCGCCGGACCTCAGGCGGGCCGCGAGCTCGCCCATGGATGGCGCGAGGGCAGGGTGGAGGACGCTCGCGGGTGCCGTCATCCCTCGAAGGGTACGGGGCGGTGCGGGCCGCGGGCGACTGAAGGCGCCTCGCCGGGGGCGCGGGGCACCTCACGGCGTGCACGTGGCCCGCGGCGGGGGCGGCGGTTAGGGTCCGCCGCATGACCGTGACCGCTCCCGCCGCGCACGTTCCCGTCGGCTCCGACGCGCAGCTCCGCTGCGTCGACCCCGCGACCGGGGAACTCCTCGGGGAAGTGAAGACGCATACGCCGGCCGAGGTGCGCGCCATCGTGGAGACGGCGCGCCGGGCGCAGGCGAGCTGGGCCGCGAGCCCCTTCGCGCTCCGAAAGAGGCTCTTGAGCGGCATGCTCGAGCGGCTCCTGGCGCGCACCGACGAGGTGGTGGACGCCATCGTGCGCGACGCGGGCAAGACCCGCGAGAACGCCATCCTCGGCGAGCTCTGGCCCGTGGCGGAGAAGATCCGCTGGACCCTCGCGGAGGGCGAAGCAGCGCTCCGGGACGAGCCGGTCCCGAGCGGCCTCTTCGTGCACAAGCGCGCCCGCATCGAATACGACCCGCGCGGCGTCATCGGCATCATCGCGCCCTGGAACTACCCGCTGCAGAACATTCTCGGCCCGGCCGTGCCTGCGCTCTACGCCGGCAACGCCGTGGTGGTGAAGGTGAGCGAGCACGTGGCCTGGAGCGCCGAGCGCTTCCGGCCCATCTGGGAGGAGACGCTCCGGGAGCTCGGCTTACCGCCGGGGCTCTTGCAGCTCGTGCACGGCGACGGCCGCGCCGGCGAGGCGCTCATTCAGTCGGACGTCGAGCTCATCGTGTTCACGGGCTCCATGGGCAACGGCAAGAAGGTGCTTCGCACGAGCGCCGAGACGCTGACGCCCACGATTCTCGAGCTCGGCGGCAAGGACGCGATGATCGTCTGCGAGGATGCGAAGCTCGAGGCGGCCGCGCACGCCGCGCTGGCGGGCTCCTTCATCGCGGCCGGGCAGAACTGCCTCGCGGCGGAGCGCACGCTCGTGCACGCGAAGGTCTACGACGCCTTCGTCGCGCGCGTTCGCGAGCTGGCCGGGAGCCTTCGCCTCGGCGTACCGCATCGGGCGCCGGGCGAGGTGGACGTGGGCGCGCTCGTGACGCCGCAGCAGCGGGAGATCGTGAAGGCGCTCGTGGACGACGCCGTGGCCAAGGGCGCCGAGGTCCTCGTGGGCGGCGACCTGGACGGGACGCCGCGCGGAGGCAACTTCTTCCCGCCGACGGTGCTCGCAGGCTGCACGCCGGACATGGCCATCATGCAGGAAGAGACCTTCGGCCCGGTGATGGCCATCTGCAAGGTGCACGACGACGACGAGGCCGTGCGCGTGGCCAACGGCACGGCCTACGGGCTCGGGCTGACCGTGTTCACGGCGGACGCCGAGCGCGGCCGGCGCCTCAGCCGGCGTATTCAGACGGGCAGCGCGTCGGTGAACGACTTCGGCTTCACCTACATGGTGCAGGGGCTTCCCTTCGGTGGGCTCAAGGGCTCGGGCTTCGGCCGGCTGAACGGCCGCGCGGGGCTCCGCGCGTGCACGCAGCAGAAGGCCGTGCTCGAGGACCGGGTGAGCCTGGGCATTCCCGCCAAGCTCTACCCCGTGGGGCGCGGCGACTATGGCCGGACCCGGGGCGTGCTCCGGACGCTCTACGGGCGAAGCGTGGGGCAGCGGCTCCGCGGCCTGCGCGAGCTTCTCGGAGGCTGAGCCATGGCGACGAGGTACGACGTGATCGTCGTCGGCGGCGGGTCGGCGGGCTCCATCGTGGCCGCCGGTCTCTCGGAAGCTCCGGGGCGCCGCGTGCTCGTGCTCGAGGGCGGCCCGGACGCCGAGCATCACCCGGAGACGCTGACGGCCGGGGGCTACAAGGAGGCGTTCACGAACGACGCGCTCCTCTACGAACGCTTCAGCGTGAGCGACCGGCGCTGGGGCAACCGGCCCATCTTTCTGGGCACGGGCCGGGGCCTTGGCGGGAGCGGCAGCGTCAACGCGATGGTCTACACGCGCGGAGCGCGTGAGGACTACGACGCCTGGCCCAAGGGCTGGCGCTGGAACGACGTCGCGGGGGACTTCGCCGCGCTCGAGGAGGCGCTGCGGCCGGCGCCGCTGCCGTCGACGCAGTTCACCGAGGCCTGCATCGCGGCGGCGGAGACGCAGGGCATGCGCCGGAGCGAGGACCTCAACGATGGGGACCTCCGCGGCGTGCTCGGCCACGAGGCCATGAACCGCGACGGCTCGAACGGCGGGGCCCGGCGGAGCTCCTACCGCATGTTCCTGCGGCCCGCGCGGGAGCGCGCGAACCTCGAGGTGCGGACCGGGGCGCGCGCGCTTCGCCTCACCTTCGAGGACGGGCGGGCCACGGGTGTGGTCTTCGACCAGGGAGGCTCGCCAGAGGTGGCGCGGCTCGCCGAGGGCGGGGAGCTCGTGCTCGCGGCCGGCGCGCTCGAGACGCCGGCGCTCCTGCTTCGGAGCGGTATCGGTCCGGATCAGGAGCTCCGGCGCCACGGCATCGCCCAGGTGGCCGAGCTCCGCGAGGTCGGGCGGAACCTGCACGACCACCCGAACGTGCCGATGTTCTTCCGCGGGCGGCGGCCCCTCGATGCGAACGCGCCGCAGCTCTACGGCTTCGCGCGCTTCGGGCGCGGGCGCGTGCGCGACGGCGAGGGCTGGGTGACGGATCTGGAGCCGGAGCAGCCGGACAGCTGCCTGGTCTTCTACCCGGCACGGTCGTCGTTTCTCGAGGGCCTCGTCCGCCTCGTGCCGGGCATGGTGCTGCCCGAGAGCCTTCGCGAGGGGCCCGCCCGCCATGGCATTCGCGCGGGGCTCAAGGGCCTCTTCCGCGCGCGCCCGGTGCACGACTTCGTCGAGTCCATGTGGGGTATCGTGGTGATTCTCGGGAAGCCGAAGAGCCGGGGGACGCTCACCTTGGCCAGCGCGGACCCGTCGGTGCCGGCGGTGATCGACCCGGGCTACCTGGCCGAGCCGGACGACCTCGAGACGCTGCTCGCGGGCATGGAAAAGGCCGAGGCCATCGCCCGGACCGGCGCGCTCGCGGGCTGGTACGGCGGTCCGCTCAGCCCCTCGGGTTCGCTTGCGGGCCTCGGGCGCGTGGCGCGCATCGCCTATCTGCGCGCGATGCTCATGACGACCTACCACTTCGCGGGCACGGTCCGCATGGGACGGGATAAGGCGGCTCCCGTGGACCCGGAGAGCTTCGCGCTCCGCGGCGTCGCAGGCGTGCGCGTGGCGGACGCGTCGCTCATGCCCGTCGCGCCGGTGGCCGCGCTGAACGCGCCGAGCATGCTCATCGGCTGGCGCGCGAGCGCCCGGCTCCGCGACGAGCTCATGGCCTGAAGCGGCGACCTCCCGGCGGTCCAGAGGAGAGCGCAGCCGCACGCATCCAGCGGCCGCATCCCTCGGGCGGGGGGCGGAGCCCCGCGACCTGCGTCAGGTGGTCCCGGCGCGCCGCTATCCACGTCTCCGTTTCCGCGCGCAGCGCCTCGGGAAAGGGGCGCGGGAGCGTGGCGGCGGGCGTGCAGGGGGTGAGCGGCAGCAGGCGGAAGGCGGCGTGGCCCGTCGGAAAGCTCCTGCCTTGGTGCCAACGGGCAAAGCGCTCGTCGTAGGTCATCACGCCCGCGAAGCGGAGCGCGAGGGGCTCCCCCGGGCGCGCCTCGAGGCGCGCGAGGAGGCCGGCAGGGACGCCCTCGGGGACGGCCCGCAGGAGGGCTCGGGCGCCCTTAAGGAAGGGGTCGGGGGTGTAGGCGGAGTTGA
>JBCCAW010000257.1:0-8193 GCA_039814655.1 Myxococcota bacterium
AGCCGCGGTCAACCAGCCCGCCGGGTCGTCGCTCGCCGCAAGGGCCTGTTCGTAGCTCCCGACGAGCTCGTCCCACGCCTCGAGGTCCGTGGCCAAGCGCTCGACTTCCGATTGCGCGCCTCCCTCGGGGTGGACGGCAAAGGCCCGGGACCAGGCGCCGAGGGACGCTGCGCGGTCGTCGCCGCGCGTTTCGAAGAGCGCGCCGACCTCGGCGAGGAGCGCCGCCTTGTCGACGGGGTCGTCCTCTCGTTTGGCGCGGGCCTCGAGGACCGCGATGAGCTTCTTCCACTGATCCTGAGACCGATAGAGCGGCTCGAGAATCTCCGTGACCCGGCGCTGCAAGTCGCCGTCGAGCACCACGCGCTCGAGCGCCGTGAGCGTGGGCCCGTGGGGTCCGTGGGAGGCGACGATGTCTTCGAAGACGTCGACGGCGCCGTGTTTGTCGTCAAGCTCGCTCGACAGGAGCGTACCGAGGCGATGCTTGAGCTCCGGCTCGGCGGGCGTGCCCAGCGCACCGTCGATGCGGAACCGCAGGTGGTCGGCCAGCTCCGGCCAGCGCGCGCGCTGCGTCAGCAGCCGGTCGAGGGTCTCCGACGCGAGCGCGTCCTCCGGGTCGGTCTCGAGCGCCTCCTGGTAGGCCTCGATGGCGCCCTCGGGGTTGTCGAGCTCGCGCTCCATCACCTGCGCCGCGGCATGCAGAATGGCGGACCGCTCGACCTCGTCGTCGCTCACGTCGACGCGATGGCGGTAGAGCGCGAGCAGCGCGTCCCAGGATCCGAGGCCCTTGAGGAGCTGCGCCGACGACTCGTAGGCGCCGCGGTCCATGGGCTCGAACTCGATCACCCGTTCCCAGAGGCCGAGGGCCCGGGTCGCTTCGCCGTCGCCGAGGTTGCGCGCGGCGAGGCGCGCCAGCTCGGCCGTCGGCTCGTCGACGACGCCCTCCCGCTCCACGGCCTGCGCATAGATCCCCGCGACGCGCTTTTGCTGGTCGAGCACCTTCGCCAGGCGGCCGAGCATCTCCCAGCTGCGGCGGTCGCGAATGTCCTCGCGGAAGAGCCGCGCGTAGACCCCGAGGGCCCCCTCCAGGTCTTCCAGGTGGTCTTCGTAGATGGCCGCGAGGCGCCCCAGCAGCTCCTTGCGCTCCGTGGGGTCGTCCGTGGCGTCGAGGCGCGCATCCAGCGTGCCGGTGACCCGGGGCCAGTCCATGCGCCGCAGAAACACCGGCTCGAGGATCGCGGCCGCGGCGCTCCGATGCTCGCGGTCCTCCATCAGCGTCTCGAGGAGAGCGATGGAGGGCTCGTGGTCCGCGTCCCGGTCGAGGGCCTCGCGTAGATGCTCGAGGCCGGCGTAGGCATCGTCCAGGCGCTCGATCTGCACTTGGGCCAGGCGCTGCCGCGTCGCGACGCCACTGCCCACGCCGGCGTCGAGGCGACGCGCGAGCAGCTCGGAGAGCTCGGGCCAGCGGGCGTCGGCTTCATAAAGGCGCTCGAGGGCCTCGTAGGCGCCCTCGTGCGTCTCGTCCTCGATGAGCAGGCGCTCCCAGCAGTCGATGGCCGCCGGGACGTCCTTCATGGCCTCTTCCCGCAGCGCCGCCTGGCGAGCGAGGAGGTCCACGCGCTCCTCCGGCGTCTCGGCGATCTCCGTCTTGCGGGACAGGACCTCGAGGAGCGGCTCGACGGCCTCGGCTTCGGCGTGGAGGGCCTCGAGGGCATCGAGGGCGCCGCGGTGCTCTGGCCGCTGGCCCAAGACGCGCTCGAAGCTCTCTCGCGCCACGTTCCGGTCCGCGATGCGGTCCCGGGCCACGGCGCCGACGCGCATCAAGGCCTCGGTCTGCAGGTCCCCGTCGAGGATCTGCGGCGCGATCTCCTGGAGCAGGGCGACGTAGCCCCCCCATGCATCCGCCGCCTCCGCGTGCCGCGCGAGATCCGCAAGCAGCGAATCGAGGCGAGGCTCCTCGAGCGCCGCGCGTACGGCCCGGCCCGTGAGGTCGAAGGCCCGGCGCGGGTCTTCGAGACCCATCTCCGCCACCTCCGCGGCCCGTTCGAGGGCCGCGAGCCGGTCGTAGGGGTCCTCGGTCTCCGCGACGACCTCGAGGGCGTTGGCGAGCGCGTCGTAGCGAGCCGCTCCCTCGAAGACCGGGACGAGCGTACGCGCCGCCTCGACGCGAAGCGCAGCCTCCGGGTCGCCGAGGATCTCCTCGAGCGCCGTGACCGTCGGCGCATGTCCCGGGACCTCGTCCAGGGCCGCGCGGTAGGCCTCGATGGCTCGCTCCGGGTCGCCGATGCGCGTGCGCAGCAGCTCGGCGGCACGAAAGCGCTGCTCCACGCGCGCCTCGACGCTCTCCGCGGCCTCGAGGCGCATCTCGACGACCTCGAGCAGGTCGTCCCACTTGCCGCCGGCCTCGTAGAGTCGCGCCAGCGCCCGGAGGCTCTCGGCGTCGTGGCCGAAGCGCGCGAGCACGTCGTTGTACGCCACGATGGCGCTGTCGGCGTCGGCGAGCTGCCGCTCGTAGACCTCACCGACGCGCCGCGCCAGCGTCGCCTGCTCCGCCGCGTCCTCCATGAGGGGATCGCGCATCTGCAGCACGCCGATGAGGCGCTGCCACTCCCCCTGCCGCGCATAGAGACGCTCGAGCGCGACCATCGCCTCCGTGTCGTCCGGGTTCAGGTCGAGGCGCTCCCGGTGCGTGGCCACCGCCTGGTCCGTGTCTTCGAGCGTCTCCTCGAAGAGCGTCGCGAGGCGTCGCAGTAGTGTGGCGCGCTCGTCGTCGTCGCCCGTAAGCCGCACCTGCAGGCGAAGCGCGTCCGCCAGCTTCCCATAGGCGCCGCTTTCGAGGTGCAAGCGCTCGAGGGCCCGCGCCGCTGGCAACACGAGCTCCGGGTCATCGCCGGCGACGTCGACGAGCTTCCGCCAAGTAGGCTCGGCGCTGTCCGCGTCGCCGAGCTCGCCGTCGTAGAGCTGCCCGATCTCGGCGAGAATCTCCGCCTCGACGCGTCCCTGGCCTTCCACGGCGACCCGCGCCTGCTCGAGCACGTCGGCACGCTCCTCGGGCACGCGCCGGGCACGCGCCACCCGCGCCAGCTCCCGGCGCACCTCGAGCTCCGCGGGCTCGGCGATGACCGCGCGACTCAGCGCCCGGAAGGCCGAAGCGTCGTCGTTGAGCTTGTGTTCGTGCAGCGCCGCCAGCCGCGTGAGGCGCTCGAGCTGTTCCCCAGGGGTGCCGACGTCCTCCAGCTCCACTTCGAGCACGCGCGCCAGGTCCGCCCAGGCGCCCTGGGCGTCGTAGAGAGGCTCGAGAATGGCCGCGACGCGCTGCCGCTGCGAAGCTTCGCCGATGAGGCGCTCGAGGGCCTGCTGCGCCTTCACGTGCGTCGGCGAGAGCTCGAGCACGCTCTCGTAGGCGTCCACGGCGGGTCCGGGCTCCGCGAGACGGCTCTCGTGCAGCTCGCCGAGCTCGAAGAGGAGCTCGAGGCGTCGCGGCGTCTCGAGCGCCTCGTCGAGGTCCTGGCGGAGCAGCGCCGCGAGGTCCCGCCAGCGTTCCGTGCGCCGGTAGAGCCGGTCGAGGGCGCGCCGCGAGGCCTAGTGGTCCGGGACCAACTCGAGGATCTCCTGATAGGAGCGGATCGCGAGCTCCGGGTCTTCGAGGATCTCCTCGAAAAGGAAGCACACCTGGAGCAGCAGCTCGAGCCTCGCCTCTCCGTCGACGGTCTCGGCGATGCGGTTCCGGTAAAGCATCTGGAGCTCATCCCAGCGCTCGTCGTTCGTGTAGAGCTCCTTGAGGGCGAGAAAGGCCCGCTCGTCGCGGGGCTCGTGCACCAGCACGCGCCGGTGGTGGGGCTCCGCGGAGGCGGGACGGGCGAGCACGACGTCGAGGAGCTCGGCGACCCGCTGACTGAGGCGGAGCACGCTCGCCGCGTCGAGGGAGTCGCGCTCGAGCGCCGCCGCGAAGGCCTGAGCGAGGGACTCGTGCTCCCCCGCGGCCTCCGCCGCCTCGGCGAGCCGCTCCGCGAGCGAAGCATCCTCCGGGGCGTCGAGGAAGGCGGCCTCGAGCGCGGCATAGGCCGCATCCGCGTCACCGAGCGCGTGGGTCGCCAGGTCGGCAAGACGGAGGCGAAGCGCTCGCTTCTCCCCTTCGTCCTCCTCGCTCTCGAGGCGCTCTTCGAGGACCTTCGCGAGCCGCCCGGGCCGCTCCGTGGCGACGTAGGCCGGCTCGAGCAGGCGGCCGATGGCGAGGCGCCTCTCGGAGCCCGCCTCGGACGCCGCAGCCACCGCCTCGAGCCCCGCCACCGCCTCGGCGTAGCGTTCGTCGCCCGGCTCCCGCGCCTCGAGCACCGCGCGGTAGGCGCTCTGGGACCCGTCGAGGTCGCCAAGGTGCTCCCGACGCAGCGCGCCGAGACGGAGCGTGAGCGCGTCGCTTTCGTCGCCGAGGGCCCGCCGGGCGCCGAGCACGTCCTCCAGCTCTTCCCACCGCTCGCCGCTCAGGGCCAGGCGGTCGAGAGCCGCCAGGACGTCGCGGTCCTCCGGCGCGAGGGACCGGGCCTCCCGGTAGCGCTCCGCCGCGGCCTCCCGGTCGCCGAGCACGTCCTCTTCGAGCTTGGCGAGCTCGCGCAGGAGCGCGACGCGCGGCCCCGCTGCGTCCTCACGCCCGAGGCGATGAAGGTAGAGCCCCCGCAGCTCATCGGAGCGCTCCTCGGAGCGGAAGAGCCCGTCGAGCACGGCGAGCGCCTCCGCATCGTCCGGGTCCGCCGCCAGGATCGACTGGAGCTGTGCGATGGCTTCGTCGCTTCGCCCGAGGCGCTCGCCGGCCAGCTGAGCGAGCCGGCGCCGCAGCCCCATGGTCTCCGCGGTGGCGTCGGTGCTCGCGTCCTCGGACGCCATGACCTTGGCCAGCCGGGCCTCGAGCACGGCGACGAGGTCGGCCCAGCGTCCTTCGAGTTCCGTCGCCTCCTCGAGGCGCGCGAGGGTCTCCGGGCGCTCGGGAGCGAGGTCGAAGCCCCGCCGGGCGAAGGAAAAGGCCGCCTCCTCGTCGCCGAGGCGCCGGGCCGAGAGCTTCTGGAGCGTGGCCAGCCGCGCGAGCTGCGCGTCCAGGTCCTGCTCCGCCTCCGCCTCCAGCAGCACCTCGTGAAGGCTGCGCAGCCGGACCCACTTTTCCTGCGCCTCGTAGATGGGCAGGAGCGCCCGCGCCGCCCGCGTGTCCGCGGGGTCCGTGGCGAGCACGCGCTCGTAGCTCCGGAACGCGCGTTCGGGCTTCCCGAGCTGCTCTTCGTAGATGCCCGCGGCGCGGAAACTGAGCTCCTTGGTAAGCTCCGGGTCCTCGCTCCGCTCGGCGGCACTTCCGAGCACGTCGACGAGCCCCTCCCAGTCGCCGGCCTCCGCATAGAGGGCTTCGAGCCCGGCCCAGTCCCGGGCCGCGATGAAGGATTCGCGGAGCGTGCGAAGCGCGCGCCCGTTCCGCGGATCGATGGCCAGGATGCGCTGCCAGACGCTGGCGGCCTTGGCCGGTTCGCCGAGGCTCTCGCCGTACACGGTGCCGAGCTTCTGGAGCACCTTGATGCGCTCGGCGTCCGGCGCATCCCCTCGCTCGCGAGCCCGGCGCTCGAGCACCTCGGCGAGCGTGGCCCAGTCCTTCTCTCGCTCGGCGAGGCGCTCGAGCGTGTCGAGGCCGCCCTCCGTGTCCGGCGCCTCCGCGAGCACGTCCTTCCAGAGCGCGATGGCCTGCGCGTTCTGATGGAGCCGGTCGCCCGCGAGCCGCGCGGTCTCCACCTTCAGCGCCAGGCGCGCGTCCGGATCCGAGGCGAGGGCTGCCTCGCGCTCGAGCACCTCGTAGAGCGAATGCCAGGCGCGCTTCTTGGTGTAGATGGTCTTGAGCAGCGTGAGCGTCTCGCGATGCTCCGGGGCGAGGCCGATGATCGCCTCGAGAGGCTTGGTGGCCTGGTTGTAGTTGGCGAAGCGGTCGATCCAGAGCCGCGCGACGCGCATGAGCAGGGCGATGCGTGCGTCCTGGTCCTCCTCGACCTCCGCCTGCTGACCGAGGACCTGAACGAGGTCGTTCCAGCGGCCCATGGACTCGTAGGTCGCCGCGAGCTCCGCCAGCGCCTCCCGCTCCTCGGGGACCTCTTCGAGCAGCAGCTTGAAGGTGTTGATCACCATCACGTCGAGCTTGAGCGGCCCTCGGTAGATGACGACGAGCTCCTTCAGCAGTGCGACGCGGCGCGTGCGTACGGCCTCGTCCTCGCTCCGGGCCGGGAGCGAATCGAGCTCCGCTCGCATGACCTCGACGAGGGCGTTCCATTTCTCGCCATCGCGGTAGAGGCGCCGAAGGGCCTGCCCTGCTTCTTCGTGGGCGGCGTCGAGGCGCTGCACGGCCTTCCAGGCGTCGATGGCGCGCTCCGTGGCGCCGCTCTCCTGCGCAGCCCGGGCGACCTCGAGGGCCAAAGCCAGCTGCTGCTCCGGGGCGGCCACGCGCCGCGCGTCGTTCAGGACCGTCACGAGGCGCCGCTTCGCGTCGTCGTCGTCCCGGTTGCCCAACGTCTCACGGTAGAACGCGAGCATCGTCGCGTGGGCGGGCTCGATCTTGCGCAGCCGCGCGAAATAGGGCTCGGCCTCCTCCGCCTGGTGGCGGATGCGCCAGTGCACCATGCCGATTTGCAGCAGGATCCCCTGCTCGTCCTCGAGCTTCTGCCGGGAACGGAGCGCGTCCTCGTAGAGGGCCACCAGGTGGTCCCACATCTCCCGTTCCGTGAAGTACTCGACGAGAAAGGTCAGCGCCTCGGCGTGCCCCGGCACGAAGTCGAGCACGCGCTCGTAAATGTGCGAGGCGCCCTCGCGGTCCTCGAGGCGCGCGACGCGCGTTCGCGCGGCCCGGAGGTAAAGGTTGAGCTTCTCGTCGCGGTTGCGGGCGGCGTCACCGGTCTGCGTGAGCACCGTCGCGACGTCTTCCCAGCGTTCGCGCTCCGCCAGCGTCAGGCAGTAGAGGCGCGCTGCACGGACCGAGGCCGGGTCCGCGCGAAGCGCTTGCTTGAAGAGTTTGTCCGTTTCTTTCGCGCGGTTGGAGGCGTACTGCCAGACGACGCTTCCCGCGCGGGCGAGCATGGACGTCTTCAGCGTCGCGTCGCTCGCTTCGCCGGCCACCTCGACGAAGCGATCGGCGATGTCGCGCCAGCGGTCCTCGAGCTGCTGAAGCTCCTCGAGCATCTCGTCGAGCTCGTCGTCGATGGCCTCGGGCCCCTCCGCTGCCTCGAGGAGCGCCCGCGCGCGCGCGAGCGCCTCCATCGCTCCGGCGTCGTCCATCAGCTCATCGCGGCGCAGGCGACCGAGCTCTTTGAGGAGGGTGACCTGGAAGGGCCCGTCGTCCTCGGTCAGCAGCAGCTCGAGCTCGATGAGCCGGGCGACGGCCTCGAGCTCCGCCCGCTTTTCGTGCTCGTGGCGCGCCGCTTCGAGGAGGCGCAGCGGGCGTTCGCCGAGGCGCGCCGGGTCGCCGGAGGCGATCGCCTCTCGGATGCCGTCGACGGCGCCGGTGTTCTCCGGGTCCGCCTGGAGCGTCCCCAAATAGTTCGCGATGGTCAGCGACGCCATGCGCTCGAAGGCCTCGTCGAAGGGAAAAGCCGTGAGATTCCAGGAACTCAGCCCCGTCCCCGAAGCGAGCACG
Organism: Myxococcota bacterium; assembly: GCA_039814655.1. Classification (GTDB taxonomy): domain Bacteria; phylum Myxococcota_A; class Polyangia; order Polyangiales; family Houyiibacteriaceae; genus CALCTH01. The sequence goes on from JBCCAW010000257.1 coordinate 7,649, forward strand.
AGGGTAACTTTCGCGGCCATCGGCAATCAAGGGCCAAAACGACGGGCGCGCCCCTTGCGGCCGCCGCGCGACGACCGCGGAACACGGTTGCTTTGCAGGAGGGCCACGGCGAGCGATACACCAGGGCCATGAGCCCGTTCGCCGCCGTCCTTCTCGCGACGCCCCTCTTCGGACTCCAGCTTCAGGTCGACCCCGGTCTGTCGCTGGCGCCACACGCCCTGGTCGCGGCTGCGGAGGACGGAGCCGCGACCGGCCGCCGGAGCGAGGGGCCCCGCATGTCGGCGGCCGAGCGCCGTGAGCTGCTCCAGCGGCGGCAGACGCTGCGCCCGGTGCACCGATGGCTCGGCGTGGCGACCTGGGCCGCCATGACGAGCACGGTCCTTCTGGGGACGATCCAGTACTACAACCTCTACGGCGGCTCGCGGACGTCGAACCCCTGCGTCGCCGGCCGGGCCGTCTTCGGGCAAGAGCAGTGCATCGGGACACCCGTGCCCCACCTGGCCACGGCCATGGTGACGACGGGCCTCTATGCGGCCACCTTCGGC
>JBCCAW010000497.1:0-4564 GCA_039814655.1 Myxococcota bacterium
CAGGGGCACTATCAGCCGCCACATGGGCCGCTCCTATGGTTTGAGGCCCCAAGGCCCCGTCAATGCTCACAGCCTGCCCGGTCACCTCCCGCACTTCGAGACGCCGCAGGCCGTGAGCGCGGCCATGGCGCCTTTTCTGACGCGCCTGGGCCGCTGAGCGGCCACCCGGGACCCCCGGGTGGAGGGTGGGCTTTCGCGGCCCTGGGCTACACTCGGACGCGTGACCGAGGGTGCCCGAGTCATGAGCTACGCGGACTACCTCGCCTTCGAACGCGAGGCCGAGGAGAAGCACGAGTATGTGAACGGGGCCGTCATTGCGATGGCCGGTGGGTCGCGGGAACACGCACGCCTCGCCATGCGTCTGGCGCTCCGGCTCGGCCTGCTCGCCGAGGCGCAGGGCTGCACGGTGCTTTCTTCAGATGGCCGGATTCGCATCGAGGCCACAGGCCGGTCGACGTACCCCGACCTCTCCGTCGTGTGCGGACCGCCCGCTCCCGCCGCAGACGATCCCGAAGCCACGACGAACCCGATCCTCCTCGTCGAGGTGCTCAGCGAGACGACCGAGCGAGAGGACCGCGGTCCGAAATGGGCGCACTACCAGCGCCTCTCGTCGCTGCGCGGCTACCTGCTCGTGAGCCAGTCCGAGGCGCGGCTCGAGCTCTTCACCCGAAGCGAACCCGGTGAAGGGTGGCGCTACCGCCAGGCCGTGCCCGGAGAGAGCCTCGCGCTGCCCTTTCTCCGCGGTACGCTGGACGTCGACGACGTCTACGCAAGCTGAGTTGCCGCCGGCTCGAGGAGGTCGCGCTTGAGGATTTTGCCGGCGCCGCTTTTCGGGAGGGCGTCCAGGAAGCGCCAGCGCTTCGGCACCTTGTACTTGGCGAGGCGCTCCGCGACGTAGGCCTTTAGCTCGGTCTCGTCGGCCGTGGCGCCCTCATGAAGCACGACGGCGGCGAGACCCACTTCACCCCAGCGCGCGTCGGGCACGCCGACCACCGCGCACTCGTGCACGGCCGGGTGCGTGCCAAGGGCGCGCTCGATCTCGGCCGGGTACACGTTCTCGCCGCCGCTGATGAACATCTCCTTACGCCGGCCGACGATGAAGTAGCGGCCCTCGCCGTCGCGGCGGGCCACGTCGCCGGTGCGGAGCCAGCGGCGGCCGCGAGCCTCCACGAAGGCCTCGCGGGTCGCGTCCGGCCGGTCGAAGTAGCCCTTCATGGTCACGGGACCGCTGAGCTCGAGCTCGCCTTCGTCGGCCTCCGCGCCGCTCTCGTCCACGAGGCGCACCCGGAGATGCGGCATGGGCCGGCCCACGCTTTCGGGAAACGCATCGGCTTCGTCCAGGCCGATGGTGAAGCAGTTCACGCCGCACTCCGTGAGCCCGTAGCCCTGCTTGAAGCGGACGCCGCGCGCGCGAAAGGCCTCGCGAATGGGCGGCGGGCACGGCGCGCCGCCGCTGAGGGCGAAGCGCACGCGGCCGAGCTCGGCGCCGGCGAAGCCCGGCGCGTCCATCAGGAGCCGGTACATGGTCGGCACCATGAAGAGCACCGTCGCGTGCGCGGCGGAGAGGGCCAGGTGCTCTTCCGGGTCGAAGCGCTCCTGCACGACCACGAAGCCGCCGAGCTGGAGCAGCGGCCAGGCCACGGCATGAAAGGCCGCATGAAACATGGGCGTGGCCACGACCACGGCGTCGCCTTCGCCGAGGCCCCAGCCGAAGGCCGTGTTCACCGCGTTCATCACGAGCTGCCGGTGCGTGAGCATGGCGCCCTTGGGGAGCCCCGTGGTGCCGCCGGTGAAGCAGAGCGTGGCCACGTCGTCCGGCGCGGCCTCGAAGGGCTCGGCGCCACCGCCTGCTTCGAAGCCCTCGAGCGCATGCACCGGCACGCACCCGGCCGCCTGGCGCAGCGGCTCCTCGAAGCGCGGTCCGTAGAGCGCGATGCGCGGCGCCGTATGCGCGAGGAGCTCCCGCAGCTCTGCCCGGGCCAGCCGCGTGTTGAGCGGCGCCAGCACGGCCCCGGTCCGCGCCGTCGCCGCCAGCAGCGTCACGAAGCCCGCATGATTCTCCGAGAGCAGGGCCACGCGCTCGCCAGGTCTCACGCCGTGCGCGCGCAGCGCCGCCGCCACCCGGTCCGTCGCCGCGTCGAGGTCCCCATAGCTCCAGGTCGTCGCCCGGAAGCGAAGCGCAGGCCGCTCCGGGTGGTAGGCCGCGCGGCGCCGAAGCCAGTCGGTCTCGAGGTCCATGGGCCTTCATCGATCGCTTGGGAGACGCCGCGCGTCAACGGATTGTTGCGGTGCAGCACGGCCGTGTAGCCTCCCCGCGATGGACCCGAAGACCCTGGCCTGGGTGGCCTTTGGCGCATACCTCGTGATCACGACGGGCCTGGCCCTCGTGGGCATGCGCAAGACCAAGGACCTGGCGGGCTTCGCGCTTGGAAACGGCGACATGGGGCCCGTGCTCGTGGGCATCACGCTCGCCGCGGCCATCGCCTCGACGGCGACCTTCGTCATCAACCCGGGCCTCGTGTGGATGGACGGCCTCGCGGCGCTGCTCCACTTCGGCGTGGCCGGCGCCGGTGGCGTCACCGTGGGCCTCGTCGTGCTCTCGAAGGGCTTTCGCCGCCTCGGCAAGGAGACGCGCGCGCTCACGCTCCCGCACTGGATCGGCGCGCGCTACGGCAGCCCGGGCATGCGCACCTACTTCGCGCTCCTGAACCTCTTCCTCGCCATCAGCTTCGTGGTGCTGATCATCAAGGGCTCGGCGCTCGTGATGGGCGCGATCCTCGGCCTCTCCTACGAGACGAGCGTCATCTTCATCGTCGCCTTCGTCTTCAGCTACATCATGCTCGGCGGGACCTACGCGCACGCCTATACGAACTCGCTTCAGGGCGCGATGATGATCCTGGTGGCGCTGGCCATCGTGAGCACCGGCGCGCACTACGTCGTGGACGGGGGGCTCCTCGAGGCCGTGGCCGCGCAGGACCCGAACCTGGCCAAGCCCATCAACCCGGAGAGCCGGCTCTACGGCTCCTTCTGGGAGGTCTTCGTCTGCGGCTTCGTCGTGAGCTTTGGCCTCGTCTGCCAGCCGCACATTCTCATGAAGTCGCTTTACCTGCGGAGCGACAAGGACCTGAACCGCTACCTGGTGGTCGCCGCGGTCATCGGCGCGATCTTCGCGTCCATTCTCCTTGCGGGGCTCTTCGCGCGGGCCAAGTACCCGGGCTTCGCCGCGGCCGGCGTGACGCCCGACGCGGTGATGGTCGCCTACATCAACCAGGTCTTTTCGCCGGTGACCGGCGTGCTCATCAGCGTCGCGCTGCTCGCCGCGGGCATGAGCACCATGGATGGCATTCTGGTTGGCGCCTCGACCATCGCCGGCTCGGACCTCGTGCTCGGCTCGCTCGGCTCACGCATCGCGCCGACGCTGGACGACGACGCCAAGCAGGCGCTGGCCCTCAAGGTGAGCCGCGTGATCCTGGTGCTCATGGGCGTGACGAGCGCGGCCATCGCCTTCGACCCGCCGGTGCTGGTGGGCCTCTTCGCGCAGGCGGGCATCTACGGGCTCGTCGCCGCGTCTCTGGCGCCCGTGACCTTCGGCATCTTCGTGCCCCAGACGCCGCGGGCCTGGGCTTTTGCGGCCGCTGTCGTCGGGCCGCTGGTGCACTTCGCGCACTACGGCAGCGTCGTCTGGCTTGGCGGGGGCTTCTTGAACCCCGCCGTAAGCGCCACCGAAGGCGTCTTCGCGAGCGTCGCGGTGCTCACGCTTGGCGTGCTCCTCACGCGGCGCGCGGACGCCGCCTAGGGTAGCGTGGGGTCCCGGTAGAAGTAGAAGTTGTCGAGCCAGAAGGTGACGGGTCCGGCGCTGGGGCCGTTGCCGAAGATGTACTGGGCGAGGTGCTCGCGCTCGTCGAGGCCGGGCCCCACGTCGAAGCTTCCGCCTCGCTCGAACTCGGCCAGGGGAATGTCGAAGGCGATCCAGCGTCCGCTCGAAAGGCGCGGAGGCGACAGGGTGCCCGAGTTGTCGTAGCGGAACTCCGCCTCGCTATCGTCGGCTACCCCCGGGCCATCGAAGACGCCGTTGGCGCCGAAGTCCACGAGCTTGAAGGAGAGTCCCGTCGCGACCCGGTCCTCGATCCAGATGTCGAAGTGCACGTGGCTCATGCGTTCGGCGTTGATCGGTCTCCGGGCGGTCTCGATGGCGATGAACCCGACCTCTTCATAGCGCAGGGCCGTGTCCGTCGCGGACAAGCTCACCTCTTCGCTCCCGCCGAACTCGCTGAAGTCTGCCGCGAGCGTGTCGACGTCCGCCTCTTCATAGGCGTCCGTGTAGATACCGATGACCGAGGTGGGGCTTCGCGCCGGAGGCCTCGGCGCCGGGATGGATGGCGGCGCGCCCGGTTCGATGACGACCACCGTGAGGCTCCCCTCCGCCTCTTCGCCGGCCAGGAAACCGGTCACTTCGGACTCACCGAGCCGCAGCCCCTCCACGAGGCCGTCCGCGGGTATGGAGACGACCACCGGCCGGGACGACTGGGTCTCAAAGAGGCCCGCGCCGACCTGGAGGCGCAGC
>JBCCAW010000819.1:0-1889 GCA_039814655.1 Myxococcota bacterium
CCGTTTCCCCCCGCGAAGTGTGACTCGGTTCGTCCTCCCCCGTTTTCGGGGGGCGTCCTGGCTCGCGGTGACGCCCGGCCGGTGTAGACTCCCGCCGTGCCGTCGTCGCAGAGCGGGTCGGCGCCGCCGGGACTCGATGTCACGGGGGCGGAGACCATTGCCGAGGGAGCCCGGGCGTCCTCCGTCGCGCCTGCGCGCTCGAGGCAGGATCCCTTCGTGGGCGAGACCCTCGACGGGAAGTACGCCGTCCTCGCGCCCATCGCCCGGGGCGGCATGGGGCGTGTGTACCGGGCGCGGCAGCTTCCCCTCGACCGGGAGGTCGCGCTCAAGGTGCTCGACGCGCACCGTTTCGGCGAGGACGAGCCGCCGCCGGACTTTCAGAAGCGCTTCTTCATGGAAGCCGCGGCCTGCGCGAAGCTGACGCACCCGAACACCGTCGTCGTGCACGACTACGGTAAGACCGCGGACGGCGTCTTCTACATCGCCATGGAGTACCTCGAGGGCTCCACGCTCCGTCACGTCATCGATTCGGAAGCGCCGCTGGCGCCGGAGCGCGTGCTGGCCATCGCCTTCCAGGTCTGCGCCTCGCTCTCCGAGGCGCACAACCGCGGCATGGTCCACCGGGACCTCAAGCCCTCGAACATCATGCTCGTGCGGCGCTCGGACCGCGACGAGGTCGTCAAGGTGCTCGACTTCGGGCTCGTCAAGGACGACGCGCTCGACGATGGGACGCTCACGCAGAGCGGCGCCCTGCTTGGCACGCCGCGCTACATCGCGCCGGAGCAAATCGCGAGCTCGCGCGTCGGCCCGACCAGCGACGTCTACAGCCTCGGCGCGGTGCTCTACCACGCGCTCGCAGGCCGCCCACCTTTCGACTCGGAGTCGAAGTTCGTCCTGCTCGCGGCGCACATCAACGTGGACCCCACGCCCATCCCCGAGCTCCATCCCCATGGCACGGCGTCCCCGGAGTTCCTCGCCGTCGTCATGCGCTGCCTCGCCAAGGACCCGGAGAAGCGTCCCGCGTCCATGGCCGAGCTCGCGTCGCTTCTCGCCGCGTGTCCGGAGGCGGAGCTGGTGCCGAGCGTCGCCGCGAGCCACTCGGGTTTGACCGGCGCCACGGCGCTCCCGGCGCCGCGCAAAGGGCCGCTTCCCCGGACCTCAGGGCCGGAGCGGGCCGCCACGACCCGGCGCCGCTGGCTTCCCGCGGCCCTGGCCCTCGCGGCGGTCGGCGCCGCGGCGCTGGCCTTCCTCGCCGGTACCTACCGGGAGCCGGCGCCGGCGCCGGAGCCGAGCGCCCCGGCTCCCGTGTCGCCGGTCGTGTCGCCCGCGCCCGGGCCCTCCGCGCCCGAGGCGACGCGCGTGCGCGTCGTGACCGCTCCGCCGGGGGCGCGCCTGCGCCACGGTACGGACGAGCTCGGCGACGCCCCGACGGAGCTCCTCGTTCCGGCCGGCGAGAGCTGGACCCTCGACGTGTCCCTCGCTGGCTTCGAGACCCGGCGGGTGGTCATCAACGGATCGCAGGACGACGTTCGCGTGGCGCTTACCCCCACGCGCCGGCGTCGCCGCGGCGGGCGCACGCGACCCGCGGCCGCCATGGCCCCGGCGCCGAGCGAGCCGGAAACTCCGGCCATGGCCGCACCGGAAGCGGCTCCCATGCGCCCCACGGAACCCGAGCGGCCGCGGACGGACAACCGCAACCCCTGGGCCCGCTGAGCCCGAGGCCGGGCCCGCCCTCGACTCCGCTCACGCAACTCCGACGCACGCTTCGGCCGACGGAGCTACGGTCTGCGCGATGCGCTTTGCTTTCCTGGCCCTCGTGCTGCAGGGAGCGCTCGCCGGCAGCGCTTTTGCGCAGGCCGAGGAGCCTCCCCCTGGGGGCGTTTCCCCCG
>JBCCAW010000828.1:0-1808 GCA_039814655.1 Myxococcota bacterium
CCCGGGGGGCACCTCGACAAACGAATCCCGCTCGGCCTCCTCGAGGACCGGAGGCCGGCGCGCATCGTGCTCCACGCGGCCGCTCCGCCCGAGGTGCGCGAGGGCGCGCTCCTCTCCCTCGACGGGTTCCCCGTGGAGCGGCGCCTGGCCGCCTCGCCTTGGCTGCGCCGCCACTACCGGGTGCGCCGCGTCGTGCGGCTCCACGCCCGGTACCACTACGTCGTGCTGGCCCGCCACGGGCCCTGAGCGTCCGTGCCGTTCCAGCTCTCAGCGCGCGGCGGGGCTCGGTGCGGCCGCCGGGTCCGGTGCGGCCGCTGGGTCCGGTGCGGCCGCCGGGCTCGGTGCGGTCGCCGGGTCCGGTGCCGTCGCCGGGGCCGCGGGGCCCGCGAAGCGCAGCGCGCCGAAGCGCGCGGGCACGTGAAAGTCGCCCACGCGCGGCGGCGACCAGGCCGCGGCCCGCTGCCCCTGCTCGCGCGCGTCCATGACGTAGAAGTTCACGCGCCATACGTCGCCGGGAGCGGGGCGCCCGGCGGGCGGCGAGCCTGCGTCGAAGCCCGTCCAGGGCAGAGCGATCTCGACCGTGTAGCCGCGGTCCGTCTCGTCGTCGCCGACCTCACCGCGGAGGCTGACGGCGGACCGAAGGCCGCTGTCCCAGTCCGCGTGGCCGATGGGCCCGGGGCGCCGCCGCGTGTCGTAGCGGGTGTCGAAGACGACGTTCCGCGGGCTGACCTGCATCTCGAAGTAGTTCCGACCCTCGCCGCCGGGGTCCGCCATGATCTCGACCACGTCGGCTTCCCAGAGGTGGTCGTCGCGCTCTCGGAAGGGGCTCTTGAGGTAGTCGTCGGCCACCTCGAAGGCCACGAAGAGTTGCGTGTCGTCCCAGCCCACGCGCGCCGAGGCCGCGAAGGTGGCCTGGCCTCCGGTGAGCGTGTTGACGAAGACGCCGGTGTTCGCCGCGCGCTGCCAGGCGGGCTCGTCCAGGCGCCCGTCGATGGTGATGCCCTCGAGACGCGGAACGTCGACCTCCTTGCCCTCCGGCGCCAGAGGGGCGGGCGCGGCGCCGCCCGTGGGCAGCGTGGCGCCGAGGGCCCGGTCGTCGCCCTCGTGGGATCCCTCGACGATGCCCAAGCGCTGGTTGCCCTTCCAGAGACCCACGAGGAGCCGGACCTCCGGGGCGGTGACGTTCGCCGGAAGCGTGATCGTCTGCCGGTCCAGCACGTAGTCGCCAGCCTTCCAGCGCGCCGGCGGATAGAGCTCGCGGATGGGGCCGTCCTGGTCCGCGTTGGTGAGGTTGTTGCCGTCCGGGTCCGTCACGTGCGTGAAGAGGTTCCAGCCGTCTTCGAGGCCGCGAAGCACCTTCCAATGCCAGGTGACCGTCAGCGTGCTGCCCGGGCGCCAGCTATCCGCCGAGAGGTCCACGCCAACGAGCTCGATCTTGTCCTCGAAGGCCACGCCGAGCGTCTGCTCGGGCGTGGCCGGCTCCCGGCGCACGAGCTCGCGGAGGCGCTCTCGCTGGGCCGCGTTCAGCTCCCGGGATTTCTCCACGCAGGCGCCCAAGGCGAGCGGGAAGACGAGGGCCAGAAGGGCGAACCAAGAATGGAACGAAGCAGGCACACACTCCTCCGGGTCGGACACGGCCTAGCGTAAGCGAAGGCGAGGGTCGGGGAAACGTCGAGGCAGGCGGCGCCGGGCTCATGGAGACGCGCGACGCCGGCGAGAGGGTCGAGCCGGCGTCGGCCGCGCCCGGGCTAGCCTAGCGGCGGCCCTTACGGCGCGCCTTGCGTTGCTGCTTCCGCGCGCTTTTCTTC
>JBCCAW010000455.1:0-5004 GCA_039814655.1 Myxococcota bacterium
CGACTTACCGGCGGGGACCCGACCATCCAGCGCGAGTTGGAGCGAACCGGGGAAGCGATCGCGACGATGCGCTCACTCCAGGCCAACGTCGTCTTGCCCCTGGCGAGCGGGACTTGGGTTGTCTCACGGACGTCGCCGTAGCCCTTGCGCTGGGCTTCGGTTGCGATTTTGGCGTCTATGTTGCCTGCTGTTCCCGGCATGACGCGGGCGCCCATCGCCTCACACCGTGCGGTCTCCATCGCTTGGTAGATGTCGCGCGCCATATTGCCTGCGGGCTCATAGCGGTTGTGGGTGCTGGCGTTATGGAACCGTTTTTGCAGCGCATAGGCGTCGGCTGTACCACGCGCCAGCATCACCTCGTCACGGGTCATACGGCGGCTGACTTGGGGCAGGCGCACGGCGTCATTGGTCATACCCGGAGGATCGACCGTGAAGCTGACGTTCAGCTCAGGATCGTTGGCCATCACCTTGGTCGCTTCGGCGAGCGCCTTTTTGAAGGGATCTGCCGGATTGTCGTTTTGCTGGCTCATGGCATGGCCAATCGGCAAGCGGTGGGCCTGCCGCAGTCATGTATGTGGCTGCGATCAGCCAAGACTGGTGCTCGCTGCACTTTCGGGCAGCTCTTCATCAAAGCAACGCTGATAGAACTCAGCCACGGTCTGGCGCCCCCGCGGGAAGTGCTCGAACAGGCCGCGCAGCTCGCCGCCTGGTACTCCAAGGCCCGCGGCGCGCCCCGCGTCGAAGTGCACTACTGCAAGGCTGCCGACGTCTACAAGGAGCGCGGCGCACCGGCCGGCCAGGTCCGCATCAAGCGCTTCAAGAAGCTCAAGGTGACCCCGAGCAAGCTGGATGCGTGAGGCCTCTTCGGAGCGCCGCGACCGTGGCCTCGCGCCCGTCGCTCCCCCGCGCCGCGCCAGGGACCGGCGGGCTGCGCGAACGTGCAGGGCGCCGCGCAGGTCGGCCGCAGAAGCGCGCCTCCGTCGCGCGCGAGGTGAATCACGAGCCTGGAGGCTGGGCTTCGACACGGACCACCGCTGGCGTCTGCGCCTCCGCGCTGGTCTCGACCGAGAGCAGCAGGACCAGGGCGACGAGAGGTGCCAGCCGATCGCGAAGGGCCCGCGGACAGCGGGGAAAGCAAGTGATGGGCTCATCCTCCCCGTAGACGCACCCGGCGCCGAGCCCTGGGCTTCGGGTCAACGCTGAGGCGGCGCACGGCCTCGACTTCCGGGCCTGGCGAACCTTGATATGCCTTCGCCATGGCCGACCTCTACAACCCCACGCCCGAGCATCGTCAGCTGCGCGACATGGTCCGCGCCTTCGCGGAGAAGGAGGTCGAGGCCCAGGCCCTCGAACACGACCGGAGCGAAACCTTCAACGTGACCCTGCATCGCATGGCCGGAGAGCTCGGCCTGCTCGGCGTGACCGCCGGCGAGGACGTGGGCGGCGCGGACATGGACGCCGTGGCGAGCTGCATCGTGCACGAGGAGCTGAGCGCCGTGGATCCGGGCTTCTGCCTGGCCTACCTCGCGCACTCGCTGCTCTTCGTGAACAACCTGAACGTCAACGGCACGGACGCGCAGCGGCGGAAGTACCTGCCCGACGCCGTGGCCGGGCGCACGGTCTGCGGCATGTGCATGAGTGAGCCCGGTGCGGGCACCGACGTGCTCGGCCTGCGCACGACGGCGCGCCGCGACGGCGAGAGCTACGTGCTCAACGGCGCCAAGATGTGGATCACCAACGGCGCCATCTCGAAGACCGAGCTCGGCGACACCTTCCTCGTCTACGCGCGCATGGAGGGCGCGGGCCGCTCGGAGCTCACCATGTTCATCGTGGAGAAGGGCACGCCGGGCTTCAGCCTCGGTCAGAAGATCGAGGACAAGCTCGGCATGCGCGCTTCCACCACCGCGGAGCTCGTCTTCGAAAACTGCGTGGTACCGGCGGACAACCGCGTCGGCGAAGAGAACACCGCCATGCTCTGCATGATGCGGAACCTCGAGATCGAGCGCGTGGGCCTCGCGGCCATGAGCGTGGGCATCGCCCGGCGCTCCGTGGAGATCATGAACGGCTACGCGCGGGACCGGACGAGCTTCGGCGAGCCGCTCAACCGCTTCGGGCAGATTCAGCGGCACATCGCCGAGGGCTACGCCGAGTACATGGCCGGCCGCGCCTACACCTACGCCGTGGCCGGGGCCATCGGCCTGGACGCCGCCGGCAACCGCCTCGACACGGACGGCGTGAAGCTCTTCTGCTCGACCATGGGCAAGAACGTCGCCGACCGCGCCATTCAGGTGCTCGGCGGCTACGGCTACGTCGGCGAGTACACGGTCGAGCGCCTCTGGCGCGACGCGAAGCTGCTGGAGATCGGCGGCGGCACGCTCGAGGCGCACCAGAAGAACATGACGCGGGATCTGAGTCGCCGGGACAAGCTGCTCTGAGCCGCGCGCGGGTGTAGCCCGTCCGACGGAACGCGAGGCGTCTCCGTTTCCGTTTCCGTTTCCGTCTCCGTCTCCGTCTCCGTCTCCGTTTCCGTTTCCGTCGGCAATGGGGCGGCGAGTACGCCTACGCGGAGCCACTCAATCGCGCGAGGGCTCGCGCGACGACCTCTTCGATGCTGCCCACGCTCGCGACCGTCACGACGTCCACCTCGTCCTCGCCCGGCGCTTCGAGGCGGGCGAGCTGGCTCGGCAGGAGCTCCTCGCCCGCGAAGTGGTCGTCGCGCTGCTGGAGCCGTTCGCGCAACACCGCGGCCGGGGCGTCGAGGAACACGAAGCGCACGCCGCCCACGCGCAGCGCGTCGCGGTGGTCGCGACCGAGCGCCGAGCAGGCGAGCACGAGCGCGGCCGCCGCCCGAAGCCGCGCCGCGAGCGCCTCGAGCCAGGGACCGCGGTCGTCGTCGCCCAGAGGCTCGCCGCGGGCCATCTTGGCGACGCTCGCCGCGGCATGAAACGCGTCGGCGTCTTCGAAGGGCACGCCCAGGGACGCGGCAAGCGCCCGGCCCACGACGGTCTTGCCGCTGGCGGAGGGGCCCATCACCACGATGCGCGCCGCCGCCGCGTCGCTCACGGGCAGCCGGGTCCGGCGTTGCCGGAGTTGAGCACGTTGCGCCCCACGGTGATGTCTGCGGCGAGCGTGTCCACCTCGCACGCCGCGAGCAGGGCGTTGTCCTCGACGCGTAGATCCCGTCCGACGCGCGTGAGCGACCCGCGCGCGAGCTCGCCCAGGGACGCGAGCGCGTCGTTGTCGACGATCTCGAGGTCGTTGGTCACTTCGCGCAGGCTCTCGAGGCCGGCGAGGCTGCTCAGCACCGCGTTGCCCTCGAGCTGAAGCTCGCCGAACACCGCGATGAGCTCCAGGCCCACCAGGGACGTGAGCGCTCCGTGGTCCGCGATGCGCAAGTTGTTCGGCACGAAGCCTTCGGGGAGACCCGTGAACTCCACGAGCGCGGGGTTGCCCTCGAAGCGAACGTCCGCCGCGCGCACGCCCGCTGCGCCGACACCGCTCACGTCCGTCAAGCGGGCGCAGCGCTCCACCACGAGGCCCCGGCTGGCGCCGCTCCAGGCGGCGAAGCTCGCCAGGCTGCGCATGCCCACGTCGTCGAGCGTGAGCGCTCCGCGGACCTCCCTGACCCCGGCCAGCGGCGCGAGGTCCTCGAGCGCGGGCAGGCCCCGGAGCGTGAGGTCGCCGGCCACGGTCCGGAGCGGTCCGAGGGCGCCCGCATCCGTCAGCGAAGCGAGCCCCACCAGCCGGAGGAAGGTCGCGTCGGCCGGGACCGGGAGGCCGTCGAGGCTGCTCAGCGCGGCGTTCTGCACCTCGACGCCCGCCACCCCGCTCAGCGGCGCGAGGCCCACGAGGCTCGTGAGCGCCGGCAGGTCGAGGAGCGTGAGGTCGCCGGCGATGGACGTCAGCGCCGACAGGCCGCCGAGCGCCGTGAGCTGCGGGAGGTCGTTTACGAGCAAGCGGCCGCCGACGTTCACGAGCCCGGCGAGGCCGCCGACGCTCGTGAGTTCGGGCAGGCGCGCGAGCTGCAGCGCGCCGCCGATGCGCTGGAGGTCCTCGAGACCCGCGAGCGAGCTCAGGGCCAGCTGACCGGTGAGGTTCACGTCCCCGCGTACCTCCTCGAGGTCCGCGAAGCCCGCGAGGTTCGCGAGGGCCACGTTCTCCTCGATGGCCAGGAAGGCGACCTCGCGGACGGGGCCGAGCCCTTCCGTGGTCGTGAGCTCCCGCAGGCTCCGCAAGCGAAGTCCGCCGCCGAGGCTCGCGAGCGACTCCAGCCCCGCGAGCGATTCCAGCGCGTCCGCGTCTTCGAGGTCGAGGTCCCCGCCGATGGCATCGAGCGCACCCAGGCCCCGCAGGTCCGTGAGCGCCACGTCGTCGCGAAGCGTGAGGGTCCCGTCGACGCGCTCGAGGAAGCGGAGCGGCGTGAGCGACTCGACGAGGGGCAGGTTCTGGATCGTCAGGTCCCCGCCGATGCGCGTGCAGCCGGCGAGGGCCTCGAGGGCGTCCACCGTGTCGACGACGAAAGAGCCCTCGCACTCGCGAAGCTCCGGCGGCATGTCAAAGCCCTCGTCCGGCGTCGCGTCCGGCGCGGCGTCGAGGCTCGCGTCGCCGCCGCTGCTTCCCGCGTCGGCGTCGCCTTTGCCGCCGCACGCGACCAGCGAAAGAGCGAGCAGCATGGCGAGGAGCGATGCGTGGGGGCACAGCCGGGCCATGCCTCGGCTGATAGCATCCGCCTCATGAGCGGTACCAGCGAAGGCCCTCGGCAGGGGTTTCATGCGCATGAGTCGATCTTCCTCGGGGGAGAGTGGGTTCCGGCGACGGGCGGGGCGCCCTTCGAGGTCATCGACGCGACCACCGAAGAGGTGATGGGGCGCGTGCCCCGGGCGAGCGCGGACGACGGCGACCGCGCCGTGCAGGCCGCGCGCGCGGCCCGGCCCCCCGGGCGCGCGCGGCCCCCCCCAGAGCGCCGCCGCGTCCGGCCCGCCGCGGCCGGCGCGCGGAAGCCCC
>JBCCAW010000752.1:0-2369 GCA_039814655.1 Myxococcota bacterium
GGCCACCCGCGCGAGGCGGGCGGCGCGGCTCGCCAAACGCTCCACGGCGGGATCGGGCCCGCCCAGGGAGGCGGCCTTGTCGAGCACGCGCGCAGCACGCTCCGGGTCGCCGCGGCGCAGGAGCACCTCGCCGAGCCAGCGGTAGGGAGCCGGCGACCGCGCGTCGGCCCGGGCCGCCTGCAGTAGCGTCTTTTGCGCGCGGAGGAGATCGCCCTGGTCCATCCACGCGCGCCCGAGGTAGAGCAAGGCCTCGGCGTGGTCCGGAGCGTCCTGAAGATGCCGCTTGGCCACCTCGCCGGCCTCGCGAGGCCGCTTGGCCTCGAGGAGCGCATGAGCGAGCGCGACGGCGTCCTCCCCACCGGGATCGCTACGAAAACGCAGGAGGCGCGCGTCCAGATTCTCCGGCGTGGCCAAGGCGAGGGCGACCATAGCAGAAGCGTCCGGGGCCCATGGACGGCATCCGCTGCGCGGGCGTGGTATCCCGGCCGCATGCGCCCGTGCGCGGCATCCATTGGCCTCCTGCTCCTAGCCCTCGGCGCTTGCGGCCCCGCCGCGAACTCTCCGGCCGGGAGCCTCGACCGGCTCGCGTCGGCGCTGGAGCGGGGGCGGACCCGCGACGCCTACGCGCTCCTGGCGGAGGACTACCGACGCCGCGTGCCCTTCGGCGAGTTCGACCGGCAGATGCGAAGCCGTCCGGAGAGCGCCCGCGAGCTCGCCGCGCTCTTGCGCGCTCGGGACGACGACACGGAGATCACCGCCGAGGTGCGCCTGGATGACGGCGACACGCTCGAGCTGGTCTACGAGGCGGGCGGCTGGCGCGTTCGCGGAAACGCCGTCGACCTCTACGACCAGTCGACGCCCCGCGCCGCGCTCCGCTCCTTCGTGCGGGCCATGACCCGGCGCCGCTACGAGATCGTGCTGCGCTTCGTGCCGGACGCGGACCGCGAGGGCATGAGCGTGGAGGGCATGGCCCAGGTCTTCGAGGGCGAGGGGCGCGAGGAGACGGAGCGCTTGCTCGCGGCGCTCCGGGCCAACCTCGACGCGCCCATCGAGGTCGTCGGGGACCGGGCGACCATGGCCTACGGCGAGGGCGCGACGGTGCAGTTCGTCCGCGAAGGCGACGTCTGGAAGATCGAGGACCCGGACTGAACGGTGCCGCGACCGGGAGCCTTCGCAGCCTGCGCGAAATCCCGGCCCCGAGAGCCTAGATAAGCGCGAAAAACCCTGTAGACTCCGCGAGATGTTGTTCGTGGCCTGCTCAGGGTTTCCCGTGCCCGTGAGCCGATATTGGGGGCAGTTCGCCTCCGTCGAGATCTCCGACACGGAGCTTGGCATTCCCGGCGCGGGGACCGTTCGTCGCTGGCTCCGCGAGTCACCGAAGGGCTTCGCGTTCACCGCGCTGGCCCCGAAGGCCCTGGGCGAGTCGGGCTTTCGGCGCACCAAGGAGAACGCGGCGCTCGTCGAGGAGTTCGCCGCCTTCGCCGACACGCTCGGAGCGCAGGCCGTGGTCTTCCAGGCGCCGCCGGACTTCGAGGCCTCCAAGGCCACGAAGACCGCGCTTCGGAGCTTCGTCGGCTGGCTGCCGGATTCGCTGCCGAGCATCGTGCTCGACCTGCCCGCGTGGGGCACGGAGGACGCGGAGGCCGTCATGGACAAGCGGCCCGTCTCCCTCGCCTACGACCCGCTGCTCTTCGACGCGCCGGCGCCGGGCGAACTCGTGTACGTGCGCCTCCCGGGGCCCGCCGGACACCGCTCGCGCTACGACGAGGAGTCCATCGAGAACATCGCGACGCACCTCGAAGGCATCGAAGCGGACACGGTGTTCTGCGTCTTTCGGAACATCGACATGCACGCCAACGGCGTGAGCCTGCGCGAACGCCTCGGCGTCTGAGCGGGGCCGGCGCTCAGAGCGCCGCGAGGGCCTGCTCCGCAGAGCGGAAGTCCTCGGGCGCTGGCGCTTCCCAGCGAAGCGCCGCCCCGGTGACCGGATGCGAGAAGCCGAGGGTGGCGGCGTGGAGCGCCTGCCGTCCGAGCGCCACGGCGATGGACTTGAGCCGCGGGTCCCGGGGCGTGCGGCCATAGAGCGCATCCGAGAGCAGCGGATGTCCGGCTTCCGCGAGGTGCACGCGGATCTGATGCGTACGCCCGGTTTCGAGCCAGCATTCGATCAGGGCCAGCACCTCTGGCGTGCCGTATCGCGCGACAAGCCGCGCGCGCGTGACGGCATGGCGACCACCCTGGCCGACGAGATCGGAAAGCAAGAGGCCTTCTCCTCGCCGCACGAGGAGGCCCTGCTGAACATCCTGCGGACCGCCGCTCGATTGAACGAGCCGTTCGAGCGGCTCTTCCGCGAGCACGGCGTCAGCGAC
>JBCCAW010000704.1:0-2791 GCA_039814655.1 Myxococcota bacterium
CGCAGCAAATGCTCGAGCGGGTCGTCGGGGTTCACGTCTGGCATGAACTGCTTCCGCGGGTCCATGTTGGTAAGCTGATACACGAGGCCGAGCCAATTGTTGAAGATGGCCTTGGCCGTGTCGCCCCAGGTGTTGTCGAGCATCGCGGCGAGCTCGGTTTCGAGGCGCTTGTCCCCGGCGCTACCGGCCCGCGCGGCGTCGAAGACGTCCTGGGTCATGGCCCGGACGAGGGGGAGAGCGGGCTCGGGGAAGTAGCGCTCCGGGTACGGGGGCTCCTCGCGCTCTCCAAGCGCGTGACGCCGCACTTCGCGCCGGTACTCCTTGAGCAGGCTGACGACCTCGTACTCCGGGTGACCCTGAAAGTAGACGACCCGGATCTGGTCCGGGCTCACGGCCAGGTGCACCTCGTCCAGGTCGTTCTTCGCGAGCACGGTGAGGCCCGCGCCCTCGACCTGCGCCACGGAGACGTCGTTGTAGCGCGAGTGCGGCGCGTCGAAGCGCGTGTTGATGTCGCGCAGGAGCGGATGGGCGCTCCGCGAATGCCGGTGGCCGAAGACGCCCCAGCGCTTGCCCGTGGGGAGCGGGGTCCGGACGAGACCATGGAGGTGCTGCCAGAGCGCGTGGCTCGCGAGGCAAGAGCAGAGCACGGAGGCCACGTTGTCCTTCGCCCACTCGACGGTGCGGACGAGGGGCGCCCAAAAGGCCTCGAGCTCGAGGGCCGGCGTCTCCACGTTCGCGCCGCTGATGATGAGCGCGTCGAGACCTCGTGTGCTGAGGTCCTCGAAGCGCTCGTAGTGGGCGTCGACGTACGCCTGCGCCTCGGGCCCGCGCCGCAGCTCGGGCAGCGAAAAGGGGTGCACGTAGAACTGCGCGATGCGGTTGCAGCTCCCCACGAGGCGAATGAACTGGCGCTCCGTCGCCTGCAGCGCCGCGTCGGGCATCATGTTCAGAAAGCCCACGTGCAGCTCACGGATGTCCTGCCGCTCGGCGCGCTCGCGGGACAGGATGTCGTGCCCCTGCGCACGGAGCCGGTCGAAGGTCGGAAGCGCGCTGTGGGCGACGAGGGGCATGCCCTCGCTGGCTACCTCAAGGGCCCCGGGCATACAACGCAGACCGCGCCGGGTCCCAACGCCCTTCGCATGGGCGGTGACCGCGGCGCGGCGCGCGCGTACGCAGGGCGCGCCCTTGCCGAAGCGCGAGCTCCGTCGCAAGACTGCCCGGCTCCTCCCCGTCATGCCCCTCGACACCCTCGACTCCCTCCGCGACTCGCTCTGGCTCTGGGTCGCCCTCCCGGCGCTGGCCCTCGCCGCCCTCGCGCTGACCCTCCGGGGCCGGGCGCCGCAGTGGCGCCGCTTCCCGGCGGGTCTCCGGGCTCTGCGCGCCTCCGGCGACGGCGTGGCCCCGGGCCTCTCCGGCAGCCTCGGCATGCTCGGGAGCTTCGGCGCCGCGACGGCCATCGGCACGGCGACGGCCGTCAGCCTCGGCGGCGCCGGCGTCCTGCCCTGGGTGTGGCTCTTCGGCGTGCTCGTCGCGCCGCTTC
Source organism: Myxococcota bacterium (assembly GCA_039814655.1). Classification (GTDB taxonomy): domain Bacteria; phylum Myxococcota_A; class Polyangia; order Polyangiales; family Houyiibacteriaceae; genus CALCTH01. The sequence goes on from JBCCAW010000704.1 coordinate 1,541, forward strand.
GTTGGGGCGCCACCTTGCTGGCGGGAACGGACGCGCCCGGGCGGGGCGACGCGCGCGCCGCCGGCTCCCTCCCCCGGCGCCTTCTCCGCATGGGCGCGGGCTTCCGCCCCGTCGGCGCCGCGCTCCTCCTCCTGACCCTGGCGACGGCCTTCGCCTGGGCCGGCGCGGCGCACGCCGGCGCCGTCGACGTGGTCAGCGAGGCGCTCCTCGCGCGCCCGGGCACGCCGTTCGCCGCCGGCGCCGTGGTCCTCGGCGCGGCCCTCGCACTGGCGGCCCTCGCCTCCCGCGGCGGCGCCACGCTGCTCGGCTGGCTCGCGGCCGCGGGACTCGTGACCGTGCTCGGGGCCGGCGCCTGGGCCGCGCTCGCCGACCCCGCCGGGGCCGTCGCGGTGCTCGCCCGGGCCTTCGGCGATGCGGCGAACGGCGTGGAGGCCGCGGGGCCCTTCACCGGCGCCCTCGCCGGCGAGATCGCCACCGCCGCGGCGCTGCACGTGATGATGCCGCAGGCCGCAACCGTCGGGGTCGAAGCCAGCGCGCACGCGCTCGGCTCGGGCATCCGCGGGCGCGCGGCGACGGCGGCGGCGCTCCCGCTCCTGCAGGCCGTCGTAGCCACGGCACTCGTGATGGCCTTCGTGGGGAGCGGCGCCTACCGCACGCGGAGCGAGCACACGCGGCCGCTCGTCGAGGGGCGCTTTTACACGGTGCCCATCGCCACGGCGAACGACCGCGCGGAAGGGGACCGGCGCTACGCGGGCTACGTGCGCCTCGTGGGCGGGACGCCCCGGAACCCGAACCTGAGCTTCGGCTTCGAGCGCGGCATGGTGGGCGACCCGACCTTCGAGCTCGACGGCTTGCCGGCCGACCTGGCCCTCGAGGTACAGGACGGCCAGCCCTTCCGCATGATGGTGAACACCACGGCGCGGACGCTGGAGAACACGGCGCCGGCGCGCCTCGCGGAGGTGCGCGTGCGCGGCGCCATGCTCCCCACCGGGGGGGCGCTCTATGCGGCGGGCTTCGAGGCGGCCGGTGGGACGACCGCGGCGCAGCTCGGCCTGGCGGCGCTCCTCGCGCTCGCTGTCGTGGGCCTCGCCTTCTGGGGGCTCGCGGCGGGTCGCGCCCTCCCCGCGTCGGCGCCCCGCCCGGCGGCGCTGGTGGCCGGCCTCCTCCCGGCGGCGGGCGCGGGCCTGGCGCTCAGCGGCGCCGTGCCCGGACTCCTGGGCGTGGGCGGATCGCTGGCCGCGGCCTTGGCCA
>JBCCAW010000362.1:0-6085 GCA_039814655.1 Myxococcota bacterium
GCTCGAGCCACGGGTTGCCGTACCAGGACGTCTGCGCCTCCGTGGCCTCGAGGAGCGTGCGTTCGGCCTCGGCAAAGCGAAAGAGGCTCCGGGCCCCTTCGGCAAAGTTGGTGAGGTCCACCGTGGAGGGGCCCTCGGGCTGGGTCCGCGCGTGGTCGAGGGCGGCCTTGCAGGCCGCGTAGCTCGCGCCGTCCCGGCCCGCCTCGAACTCGATGGCGCAGAGCGCGTTCAGGCCGAGCGCGAGCTGCTGCGGCTCGTCGGAAAGGAGCCCGGCCCGCGCGGCCTGCCGCGCCGCATCGAAGCGCCGGAGCTTCATGAGCGGCCAGGCCCGCTGCGCGCCGGTCTTCGGCTCGTAGTGGAGGTCGTAGCGATCGAACCAGGCGAGGCGCTCTTCGTGGTGCTCGAGGTCCCCGTGGGTCTCGGCGATCTCCAGGATGAGCCGCGCGTGCCAGCGCCAGGGAAAGCCTGGCTGCGTCGGGTCGTCGCCGTGGCGCGCGGTGAAGAGCGCCCAGGCCTGCTCGTGGTGGAAGAGCGCCCGGGGAAAGCTCGCCTCCGCGTAGTGGAGCGCATAGCCGACGATGAAGTGCGCGACGTAGCTCCGCGGCTCCCGGCGCAGGAGCTCCGTCGCGGCTTCCCGGGCTCCGATCAGGTTGCGCTCGCGCACGAGGGCCCAGGCCCGGAGCTCGCCACCCGTACCGGGCGCGCCAGGCTCCGCCTGCGCGAGGGCCGCTTCGAGGCCGGCCAGCGCACCGCCGGCCGGCGCGTCCTCGCTTTGCGCGAAACTCGCCGAAGCGGCGGCCAAGAGCCCGCCGGCGAGGGCGAAGGCCACCCGCCATCGCGCGTCCCGGCGCCTCACCGGCGAAGGCTCTCCCGCGCCAAACGCTCGAGCTGCGGTCCGAGCGCATCCCGCACCACCTGGGCCGGATCGTCCGTGCCGGCCGCGAGCACGAGGCGGTGCCGAAAGATGGGCGCGGCGAGCGCATCGAGGTCTTCGGGACCCACGTAGTCGCGACCGTGGAGCAGGGCCCGGGCCTGGAGCGCCGGGAGCGCGAGCAAGAGCGAGCGCGTCGAGGCCCCCTGGAGCACGCGCGGGTCGGCCCGAAGCGTGCCCGCGAGGTCCACGAGTGCTTCGCGGAGGACCGGGGCGATGGCGACGCCCGCACGAAGAGCCTGCCGCGCGGCGAGGATCTGCGCGCGGCTCACGCCGGGCATGGCCGACGCCCGGTCGAGGCTGGTGACGGGGTATCGGTCGAGGAGCGCGAGCTCCGCCTCCCGAGGCACGTGCGCCATGGTGATCTTGAAGAGGAAGCGGTCGAGCTGCGGCGAAGGCAGCGGATAGGTCCCGGCCAGGTCCAGCGGGTTCTGCGTGGCGATGACGAAAAAGAGCGCGTCGAGGCCGTGGGACGTGTCGTCCACGGTGACCTGCTTCTCCGCCATGGCTTCGAGGAGCGCGGACTGGACCTTCGGTGAGGTGCGGTTGATCTCGTCCGCAAGCACCACGTGCGCGAAGACCGGGCCCCGCTTGAAGGCGAAGCTGCCCGCGTTGACGTCGAAGATGCTCGTCCCCGTGATGTCGCTCGGGAGCAGGTCCGGCGTGAACTGGATGCGCCGGAAGGGGGCGATGCCCGCGCCCTCCGCGGCGTCCTCGAGCGCCTCCCCGAGGGCCCGGGCCAGCGTCGTTTTGCCGCTCCCCGGGTAGTCTTCGAGGAGCACGTGGCCGTCCGCCAAGAGCGCCACCAGCACGAGGTCGATGACGTCGTCGCGGCCAAAGATCGCCGCCTTCAGGCGCTGCCTCAGGAGGTGCGCCATGGCGTGGGCGTCATGGAGGGGCTGCACGTGAGCAGGCACGGCCGTCCCAGGAGTCTCGCTCGTCGCGGTCATCGGTGTGTCCTCGCGCGCGGCTAGCGCGCCGTGATCCAGCTCCAGGGGGTCAGAAGGCCGAGGAGACGGAGGCCAAAGCCGAAGCGCTTTCTTCGGGCGGCGGCGAGCGCCGCCGCATCATGGAGCGCTCGATCCGCCCTCCCCTCCGCCCGGCGCGAACCAAAGGCGAGGCCGACGTGCGTGCGCGTGAGTGCCTCGAAGCTCGGGCCGAGCTCCGGCGCCTCCCGGGCCACGCGCGCGGCGAAGGCCTCGCGGCTCTCGCCGGGCCGGCGCCGGAGCCGGACCTCCGAGAGGCCGTCCAGGGCCGCGCGGTACGCGGCTCGCGGCCGCCGCCGCGCGTCGACGACCCGCGGCGCGAGGCGCCTCCAGCCCTTCATGGCGTAGAGCACGAGGAGCGCGAAGGCGAGGGCGCCGAGGGCGACGCGCGCGCTCCAGGAGCCGAGGCTCCTGATGGCCGGGAGCTCCACGGCGGGCTGCTCTTCTTCGAGGGGCAGGTCCTCGAGGCCGCGCGCCAGCTCGCCGAGGAGGCGCTGCAGGTCCGCGTCCGCCGGTGGGCCCGGGGGATCGAGGACCGTTTGCGGGTAGACATCGAGCACGGTCCAGCCGAGCCCCGCGAGGTAGACTTCCGGCCAGGCGTGGGCCCGGTCGCCACTCACGAGCAATGCCGAGCCCCCGGCCCGCTGCGCTTCGTCGACGGCGTACCCCGTGGCGATGCGCGCGGGCACACCGGCTTCGCGGAGCAGGAAGGCGGCCGCGTGCGCAAAGTGCACGCAGTAGCCCGTGAGGTCGCCGAAGAGGAAATCCGCCGTGGGGTCGGCAGCGTCGGCGTGGCGCACGCGAAGGCTGTATTTGCCCTGGTCTCCCAGCCACTGCGCGATGGTGAAGGCCCGGGCGCCCGGGTCGTCCTCGAGCGGTCCGGGCAGGTCCGCGAGGATGCGTTCGGCGAGCTCCGCGTAGCGCGGGTCCTCGGGCCCCTCGAGGTAGTGCGCCCGCTGCTCCGGGCTCCAGTCGGGGTCCCTGGCCTCCCGGCCGATGAGCGCGCGGTAGTCGGCGGTCTGGGCGGCACTCTCCACGCGGTAGACGCGCTTGAAGCGCTCCGGGTTCGGGTTCTGGGCGGCGGTGAAGGCAAAGGGCGCCTCGAGGCCGAAGGGTTGCGTGTGCTCGGCGAGCAGCGCGACGGTGGTCTCGACGGTGCGCCGCCCTTCGCCGGCCGGCGGCGGATCCGTGACCGGCGTCCGCGCGCCGGGAAAGCGCCGGGCCACGTCCCGGTCGAGGGCCGCGTCCGACGCGCCGACGAGCTTGCGGCCGTTGTACTGCGAGTGGGCGTCTTGGCGGAGGTAGTAGACGCCCGAGGGCGGCGCATAGTCGTCGTGGAAGAGCACGACGGCCACGGGTACGCGCTGGTTGTCCATGTTGGGCGCGTCATCGAAGTCGAAGTTCTGGTCGCGCGCGTCCGTCTCTGCGTCCCCCTCGCCCTGCCCCTCGCCGCGGCGCCGCTCCGCCTCCTCGTCTCCCTCGGCGTCGCCGCGCAGGCTCTGCCCGAAGCCTCCCGCGGGCACCGCGGGCATGCCCGGTCCGCGCGTGAACAGCAGCACGAGGAGCGCAGCGACGAGGAGCACGCCGACGTGAAGCGCGAGGCGCAGCGGTCGCGCCTCGGCCAGCAGGAGGAGGCCGAGCACGGCGAGCGTGGCGGCGCCCAGAAACAAGAAGAGCTCCGTGGGGTCGCCGCCGGTCGCGAGGATGGGGTCGGCCAGGGCAAAGGGCCGGTTGATGGCTCCCTGCCGGTGCGCGACCACGAGCTGGACGAAGGCCAGGGTGACCGCGACGCCCTCGAGGGCGAGCCAGGAGCGGCGCCGAGCGCTCAGGGCGCGGAGCCCGAAGGACAGGGCGGCGGCGCCGAGGCCGAAGCTCACGACATCCGCGAGGCCCAGGGCCGCCCCGGGGCCGAGCGCCTCGGCCACGGCGCGCCCGTCCCGGACGAAGGAGCCGGCGAGCCACGCGGCGAAGAGCCCAAGGGCGGCGAGCGCCACGAGGGCGACGCTCCGGAGCGGAGTGCGCGCCGCCCGGGCGCCGAAGAGCGCCCCGGCGACGGCGCCGAGACCCGCGGCGAGGCTGGTCCGCGCGCCGCCGAGGGGCTGGGCGAAGGCCGCCGCGGCGAGGCCGTGGGCCAGCGCCCGCAGGACCACGGCGAGGCGCGGCTCGGGGGATCTCATGCGGCCTCCCGAGGCGCCGGGCGGAGCGCACGCTCGCCGAGGACCCGGCCCGTGCTCCGGTCGACGAGGGTGACCGGCGTCCCGGCAGCCGCCAGGGCGCGGCGCACGTCCGCGAGGCGCTCCGGGTCTGCGCCCGAGGCCGCGGCGGGCGTCGTGAGGAGCCGGCGGAGGCGCCCGCCGCGGCGCAGCGTGCGTCGCTGCCCGTCGATGGCGACGACGGCGCGGGCGCGGCCCCGGCGCGTGGCGAGCTCGGCGCACACGGCCTCGAGCCAGGGGCCCGGCTCCGGCGGCACGAAGACCAGCGCGTTCGGCGGTCCGCGACGGTCCGCCTCGGCGAGGAAGGCCCGGAGGCCCGCGCCCGCTTCCTCCCGGGCCTCCTCGGAGCCGGATCGAACGATGGCCAAGAGCGCGGCCTCGGGCTCCGTGAGAAGCCCCGGCGTACCCGCGGCGCCGAAGGCCCAGTCGTCGCCGAGCGCGCCTCCGCGCACGGCCACGCGGGCCGCCGCCGCGCTCGCCTCATCGCCGGACCCGGCGACGAGGTACGCGACCTGACGGCGGGCGGGGCTGAGGGCCCGCTCCGGCAGGCGCACGACGAGCTTCCGCGTCCGGCCGAAGATCTTCCAGTGGATGAACCGGGCCGGGTCGCCGGGCGCGTAGCGCCTCAGCTCCAGCCGGTCCCCTTCGGGGTCGCCGAGCGGGTGAGAGACGGCGTCGCCCCCGGTAAAGGCGCGGAGCACGGGGAGCGCACCAAGGGCCCCGACGTGCGGCGCGACGCGAAGCGGCGACGCGGCGGAAAGTCGAAGCGTGACCCGGGCGAGCCCGAGGGCGTCCTCGACCAGGAAGCGGCGCACGATGGTGTCGTGCTCGCCACGCCGCGGGAGCACGACGCGCTCCCGCTGCACGCCGAGGCGCGGCACCGCGTCGACGGTCGCCACCGGCGACGACCAGTCCCAGCGAAGCTGCACCAAGGGCAGCCAGCGGAAGGCGGGAAGCACGAGGGCCGTCTCGGCCGCCACGCCGGTCTCGAGGCGCAGCGTCTCGCGTGCCGCGCGGGCCGCACGCCGCAGACGCGGCCGGAGGAGCAGCGCGAAGAGCGCCGTCCCGATCACGGCCAGACCCACGAGCCCGAGGAGCCCGTAGCCGACGACGAGGGCCACCAGGTCGAGACGCTCGAAGGCGAGGAGGTCCAGGGCCAGCCACGCGGCCGCGAGGGCCAGCAGGCCGAGGGGTGTCGGCGGGAACGCATCGCGGGCGCGGCGGAGCAGGACGAGCGGGCGAGGCATGGGGACACGCGGCAGAGGGTGTTTGGCGCGGCACCCGGGCCGCGTCGAGGGGCCGACGGACGAACCCGGCAAGAGCGGGTCACATTCCGGGCCAGAGGCGTCAGAAGATGCCCCGCGCGTCGCCGGCGTAGCGAACGACCCTGGCCATCCGTGCAACCCTTGGTTGGGAACAGAATTGGCGCCCTGGGCGGTTCCAGGGGCAGACTGCTTCTGTCACGTGTCACGCATGCTACGAGCTCTCGTCGCGGAGGACGACCACGGAATGCGCTCCCTGCTCACGCGGGCGCTGCGTCGGGCGGGCTTCGAGGTCGAGGCGTACGCCTCCGGTGACGCGGCGCTCGAGGCGCTTCGTCGCCGGAACACGGACGTGCTGCTGACCGACTACCTCCTCCCGGGGGTCACAGGCGGCCGGCTCGGTCTCGAGGCGCGTCGTCAGGGGCTCCCGGCGGTCCTCGTGAGCGCGACCCTGGACGCGCTCAGCGACCAGGAGCGCGCGTGTTTCCTGCGCGTTTTGGCCAAGCCTTTTCCCCTCGCCGCGCTCGACGAAGCGCTCGGCGCCTTGGAGACGGCGGCGCGCCGCAAGCGCTCCGGCGTGCGCCCGGCGACCGCCGGCGTGCCCGCGACACGGAAGCGGTCGAGCGGCGAGGGCTGAGCGGCGGTCCGCGCTCACTCGGCGCGCGGAAGCGTCGCCGGCAGCAGCAGCGTGAA
>JBCCAW010000131.1:0-12063 GCA_039814655.1 Myxococcota bacterium
CCACGGCATGGTCACCAGTCAGTCAATCACCGCACTGCATGATCGAAGCACGCTTCTCACTCGGCAAAGGATTGCAGTTGAAGGGATCCATTTGTGCATGCCCCGGCTATACTGCCGCGCCTCCTCGGCCAGATCGCCTACAGCCTGCTCTTCCGCATCGCCTCCGGCGAGATGCTCGGACCGGACCAGCCGGTGATCCTTCAGCTCCTCGATATCCCCCCGGCCATGAAGGCTTGCGAGGGCGTGATGATGGAGCTCGACGATTGCGCCTTCCCGCTGCTGACGGGCATGGAGGCGTCCGACGACCCGAACGTGGCGTTCAAGGACGCGGGTGTGGCCGTGCTCGTGGGCGCCAAGCCCCGCGGGCCGGGCATGCTCCGCAAGGACCTGCTTCGGGAAAACGGTCCGATCTTCACGGGGCAGGGCAAAGCGCTCAACGCCCACGCGAAGCGTGACGTGAAGGTGTGCGTCGTCGGCAACCCCGCCAACACCAACTGCTACATCGCCATGAAGAACGCGCCGGACCTGGACGCGAGCTGCTTCAGCGCGTTGGTGCGCCTCGACCAGAACCGGGCGCTCAGCCAGGTGGCGAGCAAGACCGGCAAGGCCGTCACCGAGATCACGAAGATGACCATCTGGGGCAACCACTCGGCGACCCAGTACCCGGACGTCTTTCACGCCGAGATCGGCGGCCAGAGCGTCGCCTCCATCGTGAACGACCAGAGCTGGATCGAAGAGACCTTCATCCCGACGGTGCAGCAGCGCGGCAAGGCCATCATCGAGGCTCGGGGCAAGTCCTCGGCGGCGTCGGCGGCCAACGCGGCCATCGACCACGTGCGCGAGTGGGTGCTCGGCACGGGGGACGGGGACTGGGCCTCCATGGCCGTGCCCTCGGACGGGAGCTACGGCATCCCCGAGGGGCTCATCTACGGCTTCCCGGTCCGTTGCTCCGGCGGCGCCTGGAGCGTCGTGCAGGGCCTCGAGATCGACGCCTTTAGCCGAGGCAAGATGGACGCGACGGCGCAGGAGCTCGCGGACGAAGCCGAGGCCGTCGCGGACCTCCTGCCCTGAGGCCGCCTCGCGTAGCCGGCGCCGGTCGTCGGCTACGCGAGCTCCGGCACGACAATGCCGACGAAGGTGGCGGCGCGGAGCGCGGCGTCGAGGGCCAGCTTCGTCTCCCCGAGGCGGTTCTTGGTGGGGTCGACGGTCACGTCCTCGGCGCCTGAGAGGTCCGCGCGGACGAGGCGCGTCTTGTCGAAAAGCGCACCGGCCAGCGCCGAGCCCTCGAGCGTGGCGCCCTCGAGGTTCGCGTCGCCGAAGTCGACTTCCTGAGCCTGGCATTCGAGGAGCGAGAGCCCTTCGAGGGACATGCCGACGAAGGAGGCGTAGCGAAGCAGGCAGCGCTCGAAGCGGAGCTCGAGGCCGAGCGGCTGAGCGCGCGTGAAGTCGACGCCGAGGAGCTTCGTGTCCTCGAAGCGGACGCCCCGGAGCCGCACGTCGGGGAGGCGGACGTTCGAGAGGTCGCAGTACGCGAAGACGCAGTCGTCGAAGACGCAGCGGCGAAGCGTCGCGGCCTGGAGCTCGACGCGGCGAAAGGTGCATCCGTCGAAGCGGGCGCCGACGAGCTCCGCGCCGGAGAGCGCGAGACCGTCGAAGGTCATCTCTTCGTAAAGTGTGTCGTTCTTCACGGCGGCCATGTTAGGCACTCCCGGGGTCGCCAGCGCGCGCGGCAGCGGCCGGCGTGAGGGGGCCCGGCGCACGGCCTTGCGCGCGAAGCGCCAACTGAGTAGGGAGGCGTCGCGGCGACGATGCCGCCGACCGGAGAGCACGACATGGCCATCGAACGCACCCTCAGCATCATCAAGCCCGAAGCCACCGAGGGGAACCACATCGGCGACATCCTCGCGATGGTCGAAAAGAAGGGCCTGAAGATTATCGCCATGAAGATGATGCACCTGAGCCAGGCGCAGGCCGAGGCCTTCTACGCCGTGCACGCGGAGCGTCCCTTCTTCGGCGAGCTGACCGAGTTCATGCGCCGGAGCCCGGTGGTGGTGAGCGTCCTCGAGGGCGAGAACGCCGTCGCTGCCTACCGCGAGGTCATGGGCGCGACGAACCCTGCGAACGCCGACGAGGGCACCATTCGCAAGGCCTTCGCCAAGGACGTTGGCGAAAACTCCGTGCACGGCTCGGACAGCCAGGAGAACGCCGCCATCGAGATCGCGTTCTTCTTCCCGGCCTCCGAGCTCCCCTGAAGCTCGCCCGCTGCGGCCCGGTTCCTCGCTCCCTTCGCGCGGGCCTCAGGGGGACCGCACGGTGGCGTCGAGGGCGCCGAGCCGAGACGCTCCTGCGCGGCCCGCGGCGTGCATCGCGCCGCGAGGGCGTCACCCTGTGGGCGTGGATTTCCGGGTTTTCGCCGCGTGCGCTTTCGCCAAGGCCGCGACGCTCGCGGCGTGCGCCGGAGCCCCGGAGCCGCGCGAGGTGCCCCGGGCGCCCACGGCCGCCGAGGTGCTGGTGGCGGACCTTCCGCCCGGCGCGGACCATTGCGTCGTGGCCCGGCCGGGACGCCTGGCCCCGTCGCGGCGCCGGCAGCTCGCGCCGCTCTCCGCGGCGACGGCCTTCGCCTGGGACTCGGACGCGCCCGTGGCCGTGGTCGTCGAGGCGCGACGAGACGGTCGCGGCGCGCCGGCCACGGAGCTTCGGCTTCGCGTGAGCGACCTCGAGGCCGCGCGCGCCTGGCTCGCGGAGAGCGCGCCCTTCCGCGTGCGCTGGATGCCGCCCGGCGCCTGCGTGGACCCGGCGCCCCTGGTCTGTCGCGGCTGGCGCGCCCACGCGCCGGACGCTCGCACGCTCCGGCTCCGGCGCGGGCTCTGGCGCGCCGGGCCGGCCCAGGCGCTGGGCGAGGGGCACCGCGACTCGCTGATGCATCGCTGCCGTGCGCTCGCCGGGCGCTTTCCCCAGGCGCACGAGGTCGCCGTGCACACGGAGCGTACCTGGCGCGGCGCCTGGGATCTGGGCGAGGGGGACCCGAGCTCCTTTCGCGAGGTCGTCGTGCTGCCCCTCGGCGGTGACGACGGCGCGGGCGTTCGATGGCGTGAGGTCATCCGCGGCATCGAGGGCCTTCCGCCGGAGGTGATGCTCGCCCTCGCCGAAGGCGCCGCCGCGGAGCCGCCCTTCGTGGAGTCGTCTTCCCGGCAGTTCGGACCCGCCATGGGGCCCGAGGGCCTGGAGAGCGCCGCCGACTACCGCTGGGAAGACCTCGCCCTCGCCCTCGAGGACGCCCGCCGGCTGGCGCGAGCCGCCAGCGCCGCGGCCGCCGCGTCCGTCCCCCTCGACCCGGAGCGCGTCGCCGTCGAGGACCTGGAGGTCCTCGCGCGACAGCTACGGCTTCATCGCCGCGCCGCTGAGACCCGCGGCGATCGCACGCCGCTCCGCGACCTGCTTCGCCGGGGCCTGGCGGCGCACCCGGAAGATGCCGAGCTCGCGCAAGAGCTCGCGGAGGAGCTGGTGCGTGCCGGCGACGGCGAGGCCTTGATTCAGCTGGCTGACGCCTGGGCCGAGAGCGAAGGCGGCCCGCGCTGGGAGCTCTTCCGGCGCCAGGGCCGCGCCCTTTCGGGGGAAGGCCTCGCGGCGGCTCTCGAGGGGGCCGGCATCGCTCGCGGCGGCCGCGCACGCACGGCCGCGGCGGTGCTCTCGGCGCCGGCCTTGGCGCGTCACTACGAAGACGCCGAGGGGGCCTGGCGTGCGGCCGACGCTCTCGCGCGGGCGCCGGTCCGTCTCGGCGCAGCGCGCGCGGTATTGGCGCGCGATGGCCTGCTCGAGAGCCTCGTCGCTCTCGCCGAAGGCGACGGGGAGGGTCAGGGAGCGCGGGCGGTGTTCATCCGCCTCGAGCAGCCGGTGCGCGAACGCGGCGGGGACCCGGTGGACGAGGCCGGCGTGCTCGGAACCGCCCGGACGCGGCTCTTCCGCTGGCGCGAGGGCGACCGGCAGGTCCATGTCGGGGCGACGCGCACCGACGATCCGCTCGGCGTCTCCACGCTCGCCGCGCTCATCGCGCGCGCCCTGGACGGCGCCTCCCGGCTCCGCGTGGCCGTCGTTCCCTTCGGCGGTGACCCGTCGCGGCCCGAGGGCGTGGTGGAGGTGCAGGGGCAAGCAGAAGGCCCGGCGCTCCGGCTGCGGCGCGCCTCGGCCGGGCCCCGCTGGGCGTCCGTGAGCCTCTGGCTCGCCGAGCCCTTCGCCGCGCTTCCCGTACGCACGTTCCCGCGACCGCGCTTTCGTGTCGTTGCGCCGAGCGCCGCGATCGCCGAGGACGTCGCGCGTCGCGCGTCCGTGGAACCGGCCCTCGAATGCGCCCGAGACGGCGCCGCGCTCACCTGCGCCGTGAGCCCGGAACGCGACCGCACGCGCCGGGCCTGGCTTCGGAGCGTTCCAGCGAACGTCCGATTCTAGTATCGGGCCTGAGCCTCAGACGGCCACGCCGTGGTCGCGAAGCGCTTCGTTGAGCGAGGTCTTCCGGTCCGTGCTCGCCTTCCGCTCACCGATGATGAGCGCGCAGGGCACGTGGTACTCGCCGGCCGGGAAGCGCTTCGGTCGCATGCCGGGAATGACCACGGCTCGTGGCGGAACGCGGCCCTTGCTCTCGACGGGCTCGTCGCCCCGGACATCGACGATGGTGGTGGACGCCGTGAGCACCACGTTGGCGCCGAGCACGGCCTCTCGCCCGACGCGGACGCCCTCGACGACGATGCAGCGGCTGCCGACGAAGGCGCCGTCCTCGACGATCACCGGCGTCGCGCTCGGCGGCTCGAGAACCCCGCCGATGCCCACGCCACCGCTGAGGTGCACGCCGGCGCCGATCTGAGCGCAGCTTCCGACCGTCGCCCAGGTGTCCACCATGGTCCCGGCTCCCACGCGGGCGCCGATGTTGACGTAGCCGGGCATCAAGATGGCCCCGGGCTCGAGGTGGGACCCGTAGCGGGCCGTCCCCGGTGGCACCACGCGCACGCCCTGGGCATCGAGGCCCGTCTTGAGCGGGATCTTGTCGTGGAACTCGAAGGGAGGAAGCTCCATGCGCTCCATGTCCCGGATCCCAAAGTAGAGCAGCACGGCCTCCTTGACCCAGCTGTGCACGGTCCACTCGCCGCCGGGTTCCAGCGGCGGCGACGCCACGCGAAGCTCGCCGCGGTCGAGCCTATCGATGGTCTCGAGGACGGCTTCCCGGGCGTCCGGGAGCTTGCCGCGGTCATCGTAGGCAGCCGTGATGAGCTCGCGATGGGTCTCGAAGGGGTCGCTCATGGGGCCCGCATAGCGCGTTTCCGTCCGGCCGTCCGACGGGTTCCTTCGTTCCCGGAGCGATCTCGCGGGAGCGCGAGCACCTGCCCGGCCTTCCCCCACCGGGGGCTGGCGCTTGCGGGCGCGGCTTCCGCCGCGCATTCCGTCCTCGATGGCGTCGAGCCCCCTTCCCCTACCGGACCTCTCCGCGCCGGCGCACGCGCTCGAGCGCTTGCCCGAGGAGTGGGCCGCCCTCCTCGAGAGCTGGGGCGAGCCGCGCTTCCGCGGCCGCCAGGTCTTCCAGTGGATTCATCAGCGCGGCGTCTTCGACCCGGCGTCCATGACGAGCCTGCCGAAGACGCTGCGGGCGCGCCTCGAGGCCGAGCTCGCCGACGAGCTCGCCTATCCCTTCACGGTGCATCGCCGCGGCCGGGCGCCGGACCGCACGCAGAAGCTCCTCCTTCGCGTGAGCGGGGAGCGGGACATCGAGACCGTGCTCATCCCGCAAAACGACGGGAGCGTGGACCCGGACGTGGACACCTCGGACCAGGAAGCGGACCGGGAGAGCGGCATCACGAGCCCCGTGACCCAGTGCATCTCCAGCCAGATCGGCTGCGCCATGGGCTGCGTTTTCTGCGCCTCCGGCGTCGCTGGCCTGCAGCGCCAGCTGAGCGCCGCGGAGATCGTCGGGCAGGTGCTGCTCGGCCGCCAGCTCCTCCGCGAGGACGACGAAGGGGACCGGCTCCGCAACGTCGTGCTCATGGGCATGGGCGAGCCGCTGCACAACTACGACGCCGTGGCCCGCGCGCTGGTGCTCATGACGCATCCGGACGGTCTCGGCCTCAGCACGCGCCGGGTGACCCTGTCCACCAGCGGCCTGGTGCCGCAGATCGACCGGCTCGGGCGGGATTTCGATGGCCGGATCCAGCTCGCCATCTCGCTTCACGCCACGAGCGACGAGCGTCGCTCGGCCATCATGCCCATCAACCGGAAGTATCCGCTCCGGGAGCTCATGGCCTGCCTCCGTCGCTACCCGCTCCCCAAGCGGCGTCGCATCACCCTCGAGTACACGCTCATCGCCGGCGTGAACGACGCCTTGGACGAAGCCGACGCGCTCGCGGCCCTCGTTCGCGGCGTCCCCGTGAAGGTGAACCTCATCCCCATGAACCCCATCGCCGAGAGCGACCTCGGAGCGCCGGATGCCAGCGGCGTGGCGCGTTTTCGAGCGCGGCTGATGAAGCAAGGGCTCACGGCGACCGTCAGGCGCCAGCGTGGGGACGACATCGACGCCGCGTGCGGGCAGCTCGCGCTCTACGGGCCGGAGGGGGAGCGCACGCCCCGCAAACGCCGGCTCCCGCTCACGGCGCCCTCGCCCCCTGCGGCGGCGGACGTCGCCCCCGGGAGCTGACGTGCCCGCCGGGACCCGGAGGCGCCTCGGCGCCCTTCTGCTGGCCTTCGCCTTCGCCGGCACCCCGGCCTCGGCGCAGGTGGGCATCGCCGTCGAGGCCTTGGCCGAAGGGGACGTTCGCCTTGATGGACGCCTTGACGAGTGGCGTCGCGTGCGCCGGGTGCAGGTCGGGGAGGGCGCGGATGCGTCGCTCCGCTTCGCCCTCGGGGCGACGGATCGCGGGCTGCTCGTCGCCGGGGAGGTGCAGGACGAACGCCTCGTACGTCGCCGGGACCTCGACCGGCGTCAGGATGCGGTGGTGCTGACCTTCGCGGTGCGGGCCCCGGGCACGCGGCGCTGGGACACGCGCGAGCTCTGGCTCCTCGCCGGCGAGCCCGGCCGGAGCGCCGGTCGCGTGGCCGTGGGCGCCCTGGGCGCGGCGCCGCGCCTGGGAGAGGGCGCCCGCCTCGTCGAGGCACCGGCCTCCGGCGGCTACACCTTCGAGGCCTTCGTGCCCTTCGCGCTGCTGCCCGTCGCCGAGGGCGGCGGCCCTTCGCGGGCGGCCTTCGACCAGGGCCGGCTCGCCGTTCGGCTTCAGGACGTCGACCGCGAGGCCCGGCCGGAGATCGAGGCGGCGCCCGCCACGGCCGAGGTCGACGCGCGCGCTCTCGAGCGCCTGCCACGCATCCGGGCCCGCGGCGGACGCGGCGCGCTCATCGCCGGCTTCGCCCGGGCTCAGTCCCTTGCCGACAATGAGCCCGAGCGCGAGCTTCGCGCCGACGTGGCCGGCGACGCGCGGGAGGAGCGCCTCCTGCTGCTGGACCGCTTTCTCCTCGTGCTCGGACCCGGCTACCGCAGCGGCCGCGCCTACGACTTCATGGCCCTGCCCATCGCGCGGAGCCGCGACGTTCTCGCGGCCGAAGCGCGGGACCTCACCGGTGATGGGCAGGCCGAGTTGCTCCTCCGCCTGCGCCAGGAGAACGACCGCGGGCGCCGCGTGCTCTTCCTCGTCGTGGGCTTCGACGGCGAGAGCCTCGAGGCGCTCTTCACCGCGGAGCTGGCCAAGGAAACGGACGCCGGACGCATCGCGGGCAACCTCCGCGTGGACGCCGCCGCGGCGGCTCGGAGCGGCCGTCGCGCCAGCGCTGGACCTCCGACGCTTGTGCTCGAGGCCGGCGAGGCCGAGGGCATCGGCCCCGAGAGCTATCGGGAGCGTCCGGCGAGCGACGCATTGCCGCTGCTCCTGCCCTGGGGTCCCGTGGCCTCGCGAAGCTACCGCTGGGACGGCGCCCGTTTCGCGCGCGTCGCGGAGGCGCGGCGTGCGGACGAGGCGCGTCCGGCCCGCGCAGCGGCAAGGCCCGTGCCGGCGGCGGCAGCCGCGGTCGCTGCCCGTCCGGCCCACGCGCCGGAAGCGGACGTGCCGAGCGCAGACGAGGTGCTCATTGCGCTCCGCCGCGCGCGCCGCGTCCCCGCGTCCGTCGCGCCGCGCTTCGCACGCGAGGTCGACGTGACCGGCGACCGGCGGCGAGAGCGGGTCTTCGTCTTGGGCCGGGCCCTCGTCGTGCTCGGGCCGGGGTTCCGCGAGGGACGGGGCTACCTCTACTACGAGCTCCCCGTGGCCGAGTCCGGAGACCTTCGTAGCCTCGAGAGCGTGGACCTGACCGGCGACGGAAAGGCCGAGCTGCTGCTCCGGGCCGTGCAGTCCGTCGAGGACGTCGAGCGGGAGCTGCTCCTCGTCCATCGCTTCGCGAACGACGGTAGCTTCTCGCGCCTACTCAGCGCCGAGGTGGCCCGCCGTCAGGGCGAACGACGCATCGTCAACGACGTGCGGCCGCTGCGCCGCGGTCTCGAGTTTCGGCCCGGAAGGGCCCGCGGCTGGGACGCGGAGAGCTGGCCCTGGGCCCGGGAGGCTGCCGCCCCGGGGGCGCCGCTGCCCTTGCTCCTGCCCTGGGCCGACGGTCCCCGGCGCATGCGCTGGGAAGGGTCCCGCTTCGTTCTCTGACGCCATGGCGGGGACGCTCAACGCTCCTCGCAGCGGAGCACCAGCTGCTGGAGCGTTGCGGGCGCGGCCCCGGGAAGAGACCGCTCCGAGACGAGGAGCGACACGGCATCCTGCCGGCAGCGCGCCGTGACCGCGTCGAAGCGTGCGCCCCACTCGTAGAGCTGGCGTTCGGGCAGCCGGTCCCGGAGCGAGGCGTCGAGGACCCGGGCCGCGATGATGCGGGCCTGGCCCCAGCGACGCGGCGTCACGGTCACGAGGGACCCGGCGCACGCGAGCGCCGACGGGCGCCCGTCCTCATCGGCCCGGGCCACGCGGCGCGATGGACCATGCGGGCGCAGGTCGTCGCGGAGGCGCTGCGCGTAGAGCGCCGTGTTCCGTCCCGGGCGCTGCTCTCGGTACACGACCACGAGGCCCCGCGCGTCCCGCGCCAGGTCCGGCGCTGGCGGCACATCCCCGCGGAGCTCGGCGACCTCCCGCGGCCGCCCGCCGGCGAGATCCACGACCACCACGCGACCGCCGGCGCCGGCCGCGTCGCGCCAGGTCTCCCCGTAGGTCAGCACGGTGCGCGCGCCATCGCGAAGGAGCCGCGGCACGCCGGCCCGCGCGCTGGGTGCGCTGACGAGTGCGGCCTCGAGCTCTCCGGCGTCTCCCTCCTCGGTTACGGCAAGCCGCCCGGCGAAGACCCGGCCCGCGCCATGCCAGGCGAGCGCGAGGCCCCCGTCCGGATGGTCCGCCAGGGCGACCCCCGCGCTGTCCGCGCTCCCTGCCGCGAAGGTGTGACGCCGCGGCGGTGCGTGCGGGCCCGCGAGCGTGCGGAGCGTCAGCACTCCGGGCTCGTCTTTCGCTGCGTAGGGACGCGTCAAACAGGCCAGCCACGTGTGCCGCGGGCCTTCATGGACGGCGAGGCCACCGTCGCAGGCGGGCCCCAAGCGTTCCGCCGGAGCCCCCGGCCGAAAGCGCCGAAGACCTTCGGCGCTCGAGGCGACGGCCTCACCGCGGGGTCCGAGGGCAAGGTGGTCGAAGCGGAGCCCGGCGGTCGCGCCAAGGGTCTCGCCGGCTTCGAGCAGGCAGCGCGGGGGTGGCGTGGTCGTGCAGGCCAGCGCCAGCACGCAAGCCACCGCCGTCGCGGCCTTCGGTGTCCCGGTCGCGGGAGTCCCGGTCGCGGAAGTCCCGGTCGCGGAAGTCCTTCTGGCCCCCGGGCGCCTTCCGGCCCGCTCGGTCAATCCGTGAGGATGCCGCGCGAGCGGAGCGCGCCGAGGATCTCCTCCTGCCGCCGCTCGAGCTCGGCCGGGTCCTTCACCGGCTGGAAGCGCGCGTCGGGACCTGTGCGCTCCACGCGCACGTAGGTCGCCGGCAGGAAGGCGGACAGCTCGCCCACGAGACGCTCGAACTGGAGCGCCTCGGCGCCCTTCACTTTCTTGCGCACGGCGAACCAGCTCAGCGCGAAGTCCTGGTCCAGGGCCTCCGCGTCGAAAAGCAGCGTGTTCGTGTTGAAGACCGGGATCTGGTCCTGGTCGAAGTCTTCCGGGAAGCGGAACGCTTCGACGATTTGCAGCGATCCGTCCACGCGCGCCGGCGCGCCGCCTTTGTCACCGGGGAGCTTGGGCGCCATCTCGGCGGTCATGGGTTTGCCGCCCTCGAGGTGAAGGCCGACGATGGCCGGGTCGAGGGTGGCGGTGACGTTGTCGACGTTGGACATCACGAGCACGCGCCCGCCCGCCGCCCGGAAGCGCTGGAGTACGCCGCTGTGGCGCAGGGCCCAGGGCAGGTCGCCATGCCCGGGCGCGTAGGGGGAAAGCTGACCGTCTCCGTCGCGGAAGAGACCTCCTTCCGCGTCCAGGCGCAAAGAGATGGCCTGCGCGAAGGTCTCCACGGGGGTCGTGTCGCTCGCCGCGGCCTCGCCGAGCCGGCGCACCTCCGCTTCCGTGGCGAAGCTCGCCATGAGGTACACGGGCACACGGCCGCCCGCCGATGCGGCGGCAGCCTGCGCGTCGGCCAGCTTGAGCTCGAGGAAGGTCTGGCCCGCCGCCGCTTCGACGCCGGCCTTCACGACGCCGCCGAAGCGCGTGGCCATGCCCCCAGCCAGGATCACCGAGGCGACGGCTCCCTCGGCGATGAGAGCCCGGCCTCGC
Organism: Myxococcota bacterium; assembly: GCA_039814655.1. Taxonomy (GTDB): domain Bacteria; phylum Myxococcota_A; class Polyangia; order Polyangiales; family Houyiibacteriaceae; genus CALCTH01. The sequence continues at coordinate 10,790 of JBCCAW010000131.1, forward strand.
GCCGCCAGCCGCTCCCGCTCCGGCGAGCCGGCGGGGGGCAGGGAGAGGACGTCTCCGGGCTCTGGCGGGGACACGGAGCCGCGAATCCGGTTGCCCGACGCGCCGGCTTCGCCTCGCCGAAGACGCTCCCGTAGCCCCTGGAAGGTCGCAGCGTCAAAGCCGTAGCGTTGAAGAAGCGCGGACGTTTCCGCGTCGATCCCGTCGAGTTCGCCCATGTCCACTCCTCCCGATGGCCCTCGGCCGCGCGCATCCGAGCACCTGGCGCCCCCGTGGCGCAAGGGGGGCGATGCCGCAGTCCGAGGTTATACTGGAGTGGTTGGCATCGACGTTGCACATTTGACCCCGCGAACACGCACTGGAGAGACCCGCCCCATGAACATGCGCCCCCATCTCATCGCCCTCGTCGCCGTGGCCCTCGGCGGCTGCACCGTGCACGCCACGCCGCGGCGTACGACCGTCGTGGCCACGACCACGCCCGCCACCGTCGTGGCTCAGCCCGCCGTCGCCATCGCGCAGCCGGTCCAGGCGCAGCCCGGCGTCGTCGTCTACCAGGCTCCGCCGGCGCAGCAGGTGGTCGTGGCCCGTCCCGCCGCGCCCTACCAGGGGGCCGTCTGGGTAGACGGTCATTGGGAGTGGAACGGCGTCCAGTACGTCTGGATCAGCGGGTATTACGTCCAGCCGCGCGCGGGCTACGTGTACGTGCAGCCGCGCTGGGTACGCCGCGGCAACGGCTACGTGTACGTGCAAGGCAACTGGTCCCGGCGCGGGCAGGTCGTACGCCAGGCGCCGCGGCGCACCACGACCGTGCGGACGACGCGCACGGTGCGCCCTGCGCCGGCGGTGCGCACCACCACCACGCGCACGACGACGCGCGGCACGACGACGCGGACGACGCGGACGACGCGCCCGCGGACCACGACGACGCGAAGCACGACCCGCCGGAGCACCGGCGGGGCAACGCGCTCCACGACGACCACCGTGCGCGTTCGCTGACACTGCGAACTTCCGTTCACGGTGTCTGAGTATGCGTCGCGTGGGCGCCGGGGGTGGGCTGCCCCGTAGCGCGCGACGGCCCGGGCCGTACGAATAGGGGGCGGCGCGGGGATTGTTGGAGACACGCGACCGTTTTCGCGGTCTCGGTGTTCGCCGAGGCCGCCGAGCTGCCCCTCTCTATCTCTCGGGCGTGATGCGACGGGTCGCGTGCGCGCGCGGCGATCTCGACACTGTCTCTGCTCTCGTCGAGCGTTGCGGTCTCAACCCTACTCGAGCCGAGC
>JBCCAW010000319.1:0-6946 GCA_039814655.1 Myxococcota bacterium
CGTGTGCCACGACGCGCTTCAGGTACACGGCGGCTACGGGTTCACGGCCGAATACCCCGTGGAGCGGCCGCTCCGGGCCGTTCGTATGCTCGCCGGACGGGATGCGGCGCGGGCCCGCGTCGCGCGCGCCATCGTCGCGCCCTGAGCACGGCGCTCAGGGCTCCGAGAGGATCTCCGCTCGGATGGGAACGACGCCGGCGCGGATCATGTCGAGGGACTCGGCCGCGGCGCGGCTGAGGTCGAGGATTCTGCGGTGGTCTCGGAAGGGACCGCGGTCGTTGACGCGGACGACGACGGAGGCGAGGGCCTGGCCCTCACGGTCCAGCCGGACCACGCGCACGACGGTGCCGAAGGCGAGGTCCCGGCTCGCCGCGGTAAAGGCCCGCGGGTCGTAGACCTCGCCGCTCGCCGTGCGGTTCCCCGCGAGGGAATCGGCGTAGTAGCTCGCGCGACCGCGGAGGACCCGGAGGGGCGTCCCGCCGGGATCCCGCGGTTGTGCCCCGGCACCGCCGCACGCGAGCAGGGCGGCGAGGAGCGTCAGCGAAAGGGCGGCGCGCATGCCCGAGTATGCGGTGCGCCGGCGGGAGCTGGCCATGCCGCCGCGCTACGGAAGCGTCGCGCGGGGGGCGCGAGCGAGAGCCTTCAGCGGGAGCCCGCCGCGTCCGGCGAAGGCAGCCCATGTCCCGGTCCTCGGAGCAGCGCGCGGTAGCCCGCGAAGACGAAGGCCGTGCTGTGCTCTTCATTGTGGCAGCCCACGCAGAGCGACTCCGGAGGGGCGACCGGGGGCACGTGCGCTGCGGGTTCCGCCACATGGAGGCTGCCCGGTCCATGGCAGCTCTCGCAGCCGACGTCCGTGAGGGCGCCGTCGCGGTTCCAGGTGACCGTCGCGCCGCCGGGCTCCTCGTAGCCCGTCACGTGGCAGCCGACGCAGTCGAGGTGGAACTCCTTGTCGAGGTCCTCGAGCGTTGCGTAGGCCCGGCCGTGGGGCGTCCCGCGCCACCACTCGTAGGCGGCGCCGTGGCAGCTGCGGCAGGTTGCCGACCCCACGTAGCCGGCCTCGCCCTCCGGGACCGGCGGCGGACGTCGATCGGCAAAGGCGGCTTGGTTGTGCGTGTTGATGCGACGGTCCAGGCGACGGAGGCGCCGGCCCACGGCCGCGTCCTTGGGTGCCTCGGCGCCGAGGGCGATCCACCGGGCCTCGAAGGCCGGGCCTTCGGCGGGGAAGGGCGGGGGCCGAAGCGCCTCCCGCTCGGCCTTCAGCGTCGCGTGCCGTGCCACCTGCCGGTCCACGGCGGCGCCGGCGCGGCCTTCGGCGCGCCAGCCCGCGATGCGGCGCTCGAGGGCGGCGATCTCGTCGTCGAGCGCCTCGCCGGCCGTGGCCATGCTCCAGGCGCTGAGGTCCACGTCGTCGCCCGGGCTCCTGGGCCGGTGAAGGTCGGCCACGAGCACGCCCTGCCCCTGCCGGCCGCCGTGCAGCAGCCAGCCGTCGCCGTCGCGGCTCGGTGCCAGGGCCTCGGCGCGGCCGATTCCGCCCTGGACCACGAGCCGCGCGCCCGTCGCCTCGCGCACGTCTCGGGCCAAGCGCCGGTCCCCACTCACGAGCGCGACCAGGAGCTGCGCCCCCTCGCTCCGGAGCCGTTCCGCCTCGGCGCGCGCCGCCGCGAGGGACGGCCCCGGGGCCAGCACGGACGTCACCCCGAGTACGCCCACGCGCAGCTCCCCCACGGCGACGAGCACGCCGGCTTGCGTGCGGAGCGGGGACGCATCGTCTCCGGGAAGCTCACCGGCCACCACGAGCGGGAAGGGATCCGCCGCCAGGAGCGCGGAGAGCTCCGCCCGGTGCGCGAGGTCCTCGGCCCCGGGGACCGTCGCCGCCAGGCCGAGGCCCGCGAGCACGTCCCGTGCGGCCTCCCGGCGCCAGCGTTCGGCGTCTTCCGCGGCGGGTCCGGCGTGCTGTTCCGGCCCATGAAAGAGGTCGCCGGCCGCTACGAAGAGCGTCGGCGCCTCGTCCGCGAGAGCTGCCACGCGCGCGGCGAACCGGTCGATGCCCCCGAGCATGTTCTCCGAACAGCCGCAGGGCTCGAGGTAGCCCTGGAGGTCCGTGAGCGCGACGACGCGCAGCGCGGGAGCGGGCGTGGCCGCGACCGCGGGGCCTGCATCGGGGCGCTCGTCCGCGCCCCCACAGCCTTGTCCGCCCGCGCAGGCGATCATCAGGAGCCAAAGGGGCCAGGGCCGGGCGCGAGAGTCGGGAAGCATCGGCGGAAGTGAAGCGCGGGCGGGTGCGGGGTCAACGCGCCGTCTGCGCGACCTCTTCCGAGACTTTGGGGGCGCTCGGCACGCGAGCCAGCGCTTTCCCATGCCTCGCGAGGTCGCGCTTGACCCCCGAGGCGAACCCGCTACCTTTCGCCGCCTCGCTCGGGACCCCCGGGCAACGCCCGCTCCTGGGCAACACGCAGACATCGCTCTGCGAGCATTTCTCCGCAGGCGGTCCCTGCGGCAACGCAGAGAAGAGAGGAAGCGAGAGCATGGTCAAGGTTCGCCTCGCACGCGCCGGCGCCAAGAAGCGGCCCTTCTACCACATCGTGGTCACCGACAAGGAGAACCCCCGGGACGGGCGGTTCATCGAGCAGATCGGGATCTACGACCCGAGCCGCCCCATCGGGGAGGCCCGCGTCGACCACGACCGCCTCGCCTACTGGGTAGGGGTGGGGGCGCAGGTCAGCGACCGCGTGAAGAAGGTCGCCAACCAGCACAAGAAGCACTTCGGCGTCGAGGCCTGAGTCATGGAGGCGATGCGCGACCTCGTCGCCTTTCTCGCCCGCGCCCTCGTCGACGAGCCCGAGGCCGTCGAGGTCGAGGTCGTGGAAGAGTCGCGGGCCTACGTGTTTCAGCTCACCGTGGCGCCCGATGACCTCGGGAAGGTGATCGGCAAGGAGGGTCGTACGGCCCGCGCCATGCGAACGCTGCTCTCGAGCATGTCGGCACGGACCCGGAAGCGGGCCGTCCTCGACATCATGGAGTGAGGCCGTGCCGGAAGGCTCCGGCGACGCGCTCGTTCCCGTCGGCGTGATCTCCCGACCTCACGGCGTGCGGGGGGCGCTCCGCGTTCACCCCTACAACGCCGAGAGCGAGGTCTTCGGAAAGCGCCTGGAGGCGCTCTGGCTTCAGGCTCCCGAGGACGCCGAAGCGCGGCGCATGGAGCTCTCGAGCTGCCGCCGCGCGGCGAAGTACGCGATCGTGGAGCTCGCCGGGGTGTCCGGTCGCGAGGCCGCCGACGCGCTCCGGGGCCATGAGGTCTCCGTGCCGCGCTCCCTGTTGCCGGACCTCGACGACGACGAGTTCTACTTCGCGGACCTCGCGGGCCGTCCCGTGCTCCGGGCCGGGGAGAGCGTGGGCGAAGTGCTCCGCGTGCTCCGCTACCCGAGCGTCGACTGCCTCGAGGTGCGATCGCCCGACGGCGTGCGCGAGGTGCCCCTGCTCGAGCCCTGGGTCGCCGAGCTCAGCGAGGATGCCGTCGTGGTGGGTCCCTGGGACGATCTACCGGTGCGGGGACGGTCGTGACGGCCGACGCCCCGCTCCGCATCGAGCTGGTCACGCTCTTTCCGGAGGTTGCGGCGACGCTCGCCATCGGCTTGCTCGGGAAGGCGCAGAACCGCGGCCTGCTCGAGGTGCACGCCGTGTCGCCGCGGGAACACGGCGTGGGCAAGCACCGATCCGTCGACGACGCTCCCTACGGTGGCGGCGCGGGCATGGTGCTCATGCCGGGACCCATCGCCGAGACCCTCGATGGGCTCGATGCCGCGCGGCGCGGACCGAGCCGGCGCGTGCTGCTCAGCCCGCAAGGCCGCCCCTTCGGTCAGCGGGACGCGGAGCGCCTCGCCCGGGAGTCCGCCCTCACCTTCGTCTGCGGCCGCTACGAGGGCTTCGACGATCGCATTCGCGCTCTGGTGCACGAGGAGATCTCCCTCGGCGACTTCGTGCTGCTCGGCGGGGAGACGGCGGCGCTGGCCGTCATCGAGGCCGTGGCGCGGCTGCGGCCTGGCGTGCTCGGCAACGCGGAGAGCGCGGAGAGCGAGAGCCACGGCTCCTCGGGCCTGCTCGAGCATCCCCACTACACGCGGCCCGCGGTCTTCCGCGGTGAGCCCGTGCCGGACGTTCTGCTCAGTGGAAACCACGCCGCCATCGCCCTCTGGAGGCGCCGCGAGTCCATTCGCCGGACGGCCCAGCGGCGTCCGGAGCTGCTGCAGGCCCACCCCCTCGACGACCCGGAGGAGCAGGCCTTCCTCCGCTCGCTGGAGCCGGACCCGGGAGAGCCGGCATGAGCCGCCTCTACGCGGCGCTCGTTCATCACCCGGTGCTCGACAAGCAGGGGCAGGAGGTCGCCACGGCGGTGACCAACCTCGACGTGCACGACCTGGCGCGCCTCGCGCGGACCTACGGCTTGGGGGCCGCGTACATCGTGACGCCCGTGGAGGCACAGCGGCGACTGGTGCGGGGAATCCTCGACCACTGGCTCGAGGGCCCGGGGAGGAAGCGCGTGCCTGCGCGCGCCGAGGCCATGGCACGGCTCCGGGTCGTGCCGGACGTCGCAACGGCCCGCGCCGAGGTTGCCGCCGCCGAGGGCCGCGCCCCGAAGGTGTGGGCCACGGCAGCGCGGGACGTACCCGGGGTCGACGTGGTCCCGGGCTGGGGCGCCTGGAGCGAGGCGCGCGCCGCCGGCGACCCGGGGCTGCTGCTCTTCGGGACCGGCCACGGCCTGGCCCCCGGCCTCGTGGCGTCCTGCGACGGCCTCCTCCCACCCATTCGCGCCGGTGGCTACAACCATCTGAGCGTTCGTGCGGCCATCGCTATCGCCTTCGACCGCCTCGTGGGCGAGCGGGGCCCGGAGAGCCCCGCGGACCCGTGGGCGCTGCCCGCACCCCCTCGGGTTTGACCCCCTGAGGGGCCGGTGCTAACCCTCCGCTCCCTCTCGCGGCGCCCCCCCAGTTCTTCGGGGCGCGGCCCGCTACGGAATCCGCCATGTCCAGCACCGTCCCGCAGATTGCGGCTCTCGAGGAGAGCCAGCTCCGCACCGTCCCGCCCTTCCGCGCGGGCGACACCGTGAACGTTCACTTCCGAATTCGCGAGGGCGAGAAGGAGCGCGTTCAGGTCTTCAAGGGTGTGGTCATCCGGCACAACCGCGGCGGCCTTCGCGCCACCTTCACGGTGCGGAAGGTGAGCTACGGCGTCGGTGTCGAGCGCATCTTCCCGGTGCACTCGCCGCGCATCGAGAAGATCGAGATCACCGCCCGTGGCCACGTTCGCCAGGCACGCCTCTACTACCTTCGGGACCTCGAGGGGAAGAAGGCGCGGCTCCGCGAGTCGAGGCGCAAGGGCGTCGACGAGGTGCTCCGGGACCACGGCCTCGAAAAGGCCAACAAGGCCTCGAAGTCGGACAAGAAGCAGAAGCGCAAGGCCAAGCGCGCCGCCCGTGCCGCGGCCAAGGCCGCCAGCACGCCCAAGAAGGGCTGAGCGCCGCCCGCTCAGGTGAGGCGGAAGGGCGCCTCGACGAAGCGGTCCGTTCCCGGTTCGTGTACCCACACGCGGCGCTCGACGACGCGCGGTCCCTCGCCCGCGTCACGCACGCTCAGCACGAGGAACGCGCAGGGCCAGGTCAGGAGCTGTCTCTGGCTGAAGGTCGCCGCGTCTTCGTCGCTGAAGTAGGCGCCGGCCTCGCAGTGCGAGTGATAGATGACCTTGAGCGGTCGCCCCTCGGCGGCGCCGCGGTCGAAGGCTCGCGTCGCGCGCAGGGCGTTGATCAAGAAGTACTCCCGGGAGGTCCGCGGGAAGGTCTCCGGGTCGAGGGCGTGATAGCGGTCTGCCTCGTTCTCCTCCCGCTGCACGATGTCGCAGTGGGGAGGCTGCGCGGCGGGCCCGAAGATGAAGCCGCAGGCCTCGCTCGGGTAGGCCTCGAGGGCATGGGCCTCGAGGGTCGCCAGGACCTGTTCGGTGAAGGCGAGGTCGCCCCCGATCCACGGCCGGCCCGGGTACTGCGGGTGCTCGCCGCGAAGCTTCATGGCGCCTCGTCCGCTGCGGCCGGGAAGGGGCCCGTCCGGGGCCATGCGGCGAAGGGGGTGCCCACCCCGAGCACGGCCTTGAGCGCCTCCACGGCTGCCAGGGAGCCCTGAAGCGCATCGCCGCCGGGCGCTTCCGGGCGCGGCGCGGCGAGCGGCAGGCCGCTCGCGTGTTCCTTTAGACCGGCGCGGAGCAGGTAGCGCCGCGCCGTCTCCGCCGCCGCGTCCGGGAGCGCACTCGCGTCGAAGCGCGCCGCGCAAAGACGTTATCCGCTGGACATCATCTGCCGAGGGCCCGTGTCTTCCGCAACCACAAGACGAATGAGCTTGATGGGTATGCGCTGGCGCGGACGTCCGGGTGCGGAAAGCTCTGATACCACGCAGGAGCAGAACCAGACCAACTGCAGCGATAGCGAGATAGCTGGCTGGGGCGAGATAGGTGTCTGCTAAATCTGTGAACCGCGCAGCAGAAGCCTGAAGCAGGAAAAAACCGCCATAGACCAACACGATAGCCCAGATCGATTGGGCGACGCTTGACGCAAGCGCAACCGTAGCAAGACGCATTGTCGAGACTTGGGTCCCTATTCCGATGCCGCCAATCAGAAATTTTCCATGGCCAGGGCCTAAGGCGTGGACAAAACCACAGAGACCTGCGGCCACTAACAGGGCCGCCCATGCACCGGAGTTACCCACCCGGATTGCATGAATTGCCGATGCCATGTCAGTCTGAAATTCGCGTTGCTGGCTCATGGCCCAAAAGGCAAAATCCTGCCAAAGGTCGTTGCCAGACATCAAGAAAAGCGTTGCCAACGCCGCGAGGGATACCAACGAGAGTGTGTTCCAGAACGTTAGATGCATGAGAGTGTGATCCTATCTGCAAAGAGGCGGCCGAC
>JBCCAW010000235.1:0-8552 GCA_039814655.1 Myxococcota bacterium
CCTCGTACCTGGCCACCGCCTGCGGGGGCCTCGCCTCGAACGAGGGGGAGACGGAACGCCAACGCGTAAGCGCGCCGGCCCCCGGCACGGCCCAGCCCCAGGAGCCGGAGGGGACGGAGACGGGAACGGCCGCGGCCACGGCCACGGAGACGGGAACGGCCACGGCCACGGCCACGGAGACGGGAACGGAGACGGAGACGGAGACGGAGACGGCCACGGAGACGGCCACGGCCACGGAAACGGAAACGGAGACGGAGACGGAGACGGGAACGGCCACGGAGACGGAGACGGAAACGGCCACGGACACGTCCGCGCCTCCCGGGTTGGCCGCCGTCGCGTCCCGCACCACCATCCGCAACTACATCTTCGGGCACAGCCTCGTGTTGCACTCCGACCAGGCAAACGTGCCGCGCTTTCTCTCCGCCTTCGCGGGCGCCTCCGGCAAGCGCTACCGCATGGCGGGCCAGTACGGCTTCATGGACATGCACGCGAGCCGGCTCCCACCGCGGCCACAGTGGGGCGTGCCGGGGGTGGGCTCTTTCTGGGACGACGACGACGGGCGCTCCTACCGCACGGCGAATCCCAACGTGGTGCTCATGACCGAGGCCAATTTTCGCCAGTATTATCCCCCCACGGGTATCGACTCCGACGTGGGTGGGCGTTCGAGCGTCTTCCACACGCTTCGAGTCATCGACTGGGTCGTCGAGAACACGCGGGAAGCACCGCGCTTCATCATCTACGCGAACTGGCCGGACATGGCGCCCTACACCGAGGCCGACTTCGAGCGCCGCATGCCCTCGTCGGCCGAACTCCAGCGGTACTGGGACTTCACCCGGGGCGAGTTCAACGATTGGTGGGAGGCCTATCAGGATGCGCTCCGCCGCGCGCGCCCGGCCCTCGATATCGACATGGTGCCCGTCGGCCCGATTCTCGGAGAGCTCCTCACGGGGCCCCTCGCCAGCATCCCGGCTCGCGAACTCTACGAGGACAACGCGCCGCACGGGCGCCCGACGCTCTACTTCCTCGCCAGCCTCGTTACCTACGCGGGCATGTTCGGTGAACGCCCGCCTGCCGACATCCGACTTCCCCGGGACGTCGCGGCGGGCGTGCGCGAGCGCTACGCCGACATCGTCGAGCTGGTATGGAGCCGTCTCCGCCGCTACGACACGCCCTCGGGCGTCAGTCGCGTCTGGTAGGCCTCGCCGGTTGCGGGGGGGAGCGACCTCGCCCATCCTCCCGCCCCCGGGCGCTCGCGCACTCATGGTCGAGTCTTCGGGCTGCCATCGTCAGGGAAGGGCATGGGCACGGAACGCATGACGCAGGTCGGCTTCGTCTCGATCGGCCGCAACGAGGGCGAGCGACTAAAGCTCGGCCTCCGCGCGATCCAGCGCCTGTGCCCGGAGTCGCCCGTGGTCTACGTGGACTCCGGCTCCACAGACGGGAGCGTCGCCTTCGCGCGGTCCCTCGGCATGGACGTCGTCGAGCTCGACATGAGCGTGCCCTTCACGGCCGCGCGCGCTCGGAACGCGGGCTACCAGCGGCTGCGCGAAACGCACGCGGGCCTCGACCTGGTGCAGTTCCTCGACGGCGACTGTGAGCTCCTCCCGGGCTGGATGGAGACCGCGACGCGCGCCCTCGACGCGGACGCCTCGCTCGCCGTGGTGAGCGGGCGTCGCTGCGAGCGCTACCCGGAAGCCACGATCTTCAACGCGCTCATGGACATCGAATGGGACACGCCCGTCGGCGAGACCCTCGCCGTGCTGGGCGACATGTGCGTGCGCGTAAAGGCCTTCCAGGCCGTGGGCGGCTTCAACGAGCAGGTCATCGCTGCGGAAGACGACGACCTTTGTCTCCGCATTCGCGCGGCCGGCTACCGCATCGAGCGCCTCGACGCGCGCATGACGCTCCACGACGCGAACATCACCCGGCTCTCCCAGTGGTATCGGCGCGCCAAGCGGGGAGGCCACGGCTACGCGCAGGTGCACCACCTGCATGGCAGGGGCCCGGAGCGCTACTTTCGTCGCCAGCTCCTGAGCGCGGCGGTGTGGGGAGGCGCGGTCCCCGCCGCCGCGGCCGTCGGCATGGCCGTGAACCCGGCGCTGGCGGCGCCGCCGCTCGGTCTCTACGGCGCCCTCGTGTCGAAGACCGCCCTCTGGCGCATGCGGCGCGGGGACTCGCCCCGCATCGCCGCTGCCTACGCCTTGCTCGTTACCACGGGCAAGGTCCCGGAGCTCCTCGGAGCCCTCGAGTTCTACAAGAACCATCTGCTGGCCCGGAAGCACGTGCTCATCGAATACAAGTGAGCGCCCGCGAGACTCACGCATGACCCAAGGAGCCCCCATCGCCCGCGCCGCCATTCTCGGCGCCGGCTACATCTCGGACTTTCACGCCAAGGCCATCGCCAAGGAGCCGGGGGTCGATCTCGTCGCCATCTGCGACCTGAACGAGCCCGCGGCCCAGCGCCTCGGCCAGCTCGCTCCGGAGGCGCGCATCTACACGGACTACGCGGCCATGCTCGCCGAGGCGAAGCCGGACGTGGTGCACGTGCTGACGCAGCCGGACAGCCACTTCGCGCTGAGCAAGATGGCCCTCGAGGCCGGCGCGCACGTGCTCGCCGAGAAGCCCGTGACCACGAGCGTGGAGGAGGCCGAGGCCCTGTCGGCCCTCGCCGCCACGCACGGCCGCCGCATCGCCGTGAACCACAACTTCGTCTTCTCGCGGCCCTTCAACCAGCTCCACGCCATGCTCGAGGGCGGCGAGCTCGGGCCGCTCAAGTCCGTGCGCATCGCGTGGAAGAAGAGCCTCGCCCAGGCGACCTTCGGGCCCTGGAACCTCTGGATGCTGCGCGAGCCGGGCAACATCCTCTTCGAGATCGGCTCGCACACCTTCTCCGAGCTCCTGAGCGTGGTCGAGTCGCCGGAGATCACCCGCGTGGTGCCGACGCGGCCCAAGAAGCTGCCCTCCGGGTCCATCTTCTACCGGCGCTGGGACCTCGGCTTCCGGGCCGGCGAGACCGCCATCGACATCGAGATCTTCTTCGACGAGGGGTACGCGCAGCACTTCGTCGAGGTCGAGGGCCTCTTTGGCGTGGCCCGGGCGGACATCGAGAACGACGTCTTCGTTCTCGACCAGCCCACGGGGCGCGCCTACGACCTCGAGCGCTTCGCCGTGAACGTGCGCGCGGGCCTCGCGCGCGCGAAGCAGGCGGCGCGCACCTACGGCAGCTACGGCGCCTCGAAGTTCGTCAAGTCGGCCACCGGCGCGCCCTACGAGAGCAGCATGCTCCTGGGCATCCAGAACGGCTACGCGCTGCTGCGCGGCGAGCCCGCCCGGCGCGAGTCCACCATGGACTACGCCGTGGAGGTCACGCGGACCTCGGAGGCGGTCGTGGCGACGATGCCGGAGCCGCCGGCGGAGCTGCTCGCCGCTGAGGCGCCGCCGGTGCCCGCCGCCGTGCGTGAACCGCAGCGCGACTGCCGCGTGCTCATCGTGGGCGCGTCGGGCTTCATCGGAAAGCGCCTGCTGCTCGCGCTCCAGGACGATTCGCGCGGCGTGAGGGGGCTGGTGCGGAACCCCTCGGCGCTCGTCGGCACGCCGCTCAGTGAGCACGTGGAGATTCTCCAGGGCGACTTCCGCGACGAAGCGACCATGGAGAAGGCGTTGCAGGGCGTGGAGGTCGTCTTCCACCTCGCCGTGGCGCACGGCAAGAGCCTCGAGGGCTACCTGCGCCTCGACTCGGAGCCCACGCTGCGCTTCGCGCGCCAATGCCAGCGCCACGGCGTGAAGCGCTTCGTCTACACGGGCACCATCGACTCCCTCGACCTGTCGAAGCCTCGGCGCTTGAAGGAGAGCGACGGCGTCGACGCGAAGCTTTCCCGGCGCAACAATTACGCGCATTCGAAGGCCATCACGGAGCGGAAGCTCATGGCGCTCCACGAGAGCGAGGGCTTCCCCCTGGTCATCGCGCGCCCGGCCATCGTGCTCGGTACCGGCGGCCCCGTGACCCACGTGGGCGTGGCGAACTGGTCCGGCATCGGGCGCCTCGCCTACTGGGGCGCGGGCGACAACGCGCTGCCCGTCGTGCTCGTGGAGGACGTGGCCGACGCGCTCGTCGCGGCCAGCACGGCGCCGGGCATCGAGGGGCGCATCTACAACCTCTCCGCCGAGTCCGTGATCAGCGCGCGCGACTACGTGGCCGAGGTCGAGAAGGTGCTCGATGCGCGCATTCAAACGGAGACCAGCGAGGCGCGCTCGAGCGTCGTCGGGGACCTGGTGAAGTGGGGCGTGAAGGTTCTCGCGCGGCACCCGGACCGGGCCCGCGTGCCCTCGGTGCATGACTGGAAGTGCCGAGAGCAGCACGCGAGCTTCGACACGACCGCGGCACGCCAGGACCTCGGCTGGAACCCCACGAGCGACCGGGAGGCGATCCTGGAGCGCGGCGTTCGCGCGCCCGCGCGTCTCTTCCTCGAGAGCTGAAGCCCATGCGCGTCGCGATCACCGGGGCGAGCGGAATGGTCGGCGTGCCGACGCTCGCGGCCGCGCGGGCTTCGGGCCACGACGCCGTGCCGCTCTCCCGCCGCGGCGAAGGCCCGGCCATCGACTTGCGACGGTCCGAGGGACTCGCGGAGGTGCTACACGGCTCCGAGGCCGTCGTGCACCTGGCGGCGGCGATGACCGGCCCGGACCTCGAGGCCGACAACGCGCGCATGACCGCGACGCTGCTGAACGCCATGGCCGAGGCGCGGGTGAACCGCCTCGTGCTCATGTCGAGCCTTTCCGTGCTCGACGTGAAGGCGCTCCCCGCCGGCGCCACCGTGGATGCGTCCGTTCCCCGGGCCTCGGGAGACGAGGGCCTCGGACCCTACGCGCGCGCCAAGCGGGCGCAGGAGGTCGCGGCCGAGGCCTGGCGGGCCGGCGACGGCGGCAGGACGCTCTTCCAGCTTCGGGCCGGGCTGGTCTATGGGCCCGGGCGGCTGGCGCCGGCCCACGCGGGCTTCGGCCTGCGGGAGCTGGGCCTGACCGTGACCCATGACGGCGAGGTGCCCGTGCTTCACGTGGCCGCTGCGGCGGATGCGGTGTGTCGCGCGCTCTCGGCGGAGCCCTCCTGCGAGGGAGCGTTTCTTCTCGTCGACGATGGGCTGCCGACGCAGACCGAGTACCTCCGGGCGCTGTCCGCCCTCGGTGCGCTCCCCGCGTGGTCGACGCCCGTCCCCTGGCGGGTATTTTCCGGCCTCGCCGGGGCCGCGCGCGGGGCGGCGCGGCTCGCTGGTCGGCCGGCGCCCGAGACCTTTCGCGCGGGATCCGTGGCGGCGCGGTACCGTCCCCTCCGCTTCCGAAACGACGCCGCGAAGGCCGCCCTCCGCTGGGACCCGGGCGCGCGCTTTTCCGAGACCTTCCGCTGATCCTTCGCCGCCTCGGCCGCGTGGCCCGACCGACTCCCCTGACCCGAGACCCACCGTGCGACTGGCCTACTTCACCAACACCTACCCGCGCGCCACCGACACCTTCATTCGCCGGGAGGTGATCGGGCTCCGGGAGCGCGGCTTCGACGTGCGCACCTACTCCGTGCGCCGGACCGGCGCCGACCACGACGTGGACGCGGAGGTCATCCGCGAGAAGGCGAGCACGCGCTACCTCCTTCCGGCGGACCCGGCGACGGTGGCCAGCGCCGTCGCGCGCTGGGCGGCGAAGGCGCCGGTGCGCTTCTCCGAGGCGTCACGGCTGGCGGCCGAGACGCCGCGTCCGGGCGGCAAGGGTGCGCTGCTCCAGGGCGCCTACCTGCTCGAGGCCGTGCTGCTCGCGGAGATGCTCGCCGAGGACCGCATCGAGCATCTTCACAACCACCTCGGGGACAACAGCGGCACGGTGACCATGCTCGCCGCAAAGCTCCTGGGCATCCCCTACAGCATCAGCATTCACGGGCCGCACATCTTCTTCGACGGTCCCCATTGGGCGCTCCGGGAGAAGACGGCGAACGCGGCCTTCATCACGTGCATCGGGCATTTCTGCACGAGCCAGATGATGCTCTACGCGGACCGCGCGGACTGGCACAAGCTCGAGATCGTGCGCTGCGGCATCGACCCGGAGTCCTTCCGCTACCGGGCTCCCTCGGGAGCCGCGACGAAGGTGCTTTACGTGGGCCGGCTGGCCGGCGAGAAGGGCGTGCCGATTCTCTTCGAGAGCATGATCGCGCTACGGCAGCAGGGCCTCGACCTCCACCTCACGCTTTGCGGCGACGGGGAGGCGCGGGCGGACCTCGAGGCCCTGGCCGCGAAGACCGGCGTGAACGTGACCTTCGCGGGCTTCGTGGACCAGCCGACGGTGCGGCAGAAGCTCGCCGAGAGCGACATCTTCGTGCTGCCGAGCTTCGCCGAGGGCATCCCCGTGTCGCTCATGGAGGCCATGGCCATCGGCGTCCCGGTCATCGCGACCTACGTGGGCGGCGTCGTCGAGCTCGTGGAGGACGGCGTGACGGGCCAGGTCGTGCATGCGGCCGACCCGGCGGCCTTGGCCGGCGCCATCGCGCGCTACGCCACGGACCCGGAGCTCTGCCGCCGCGTCTCCGAGGGCGGCCGAGCGCGCGTGGAGAGCGAGTTTGCCATCGGGGACCAGGTCGACCGGCTGGCGCGGCTCTTCCGCGGCGAGCGCCGCGTGTATGCGCGGAGCCCGGAGCCGTGACGCGCTCCCTCGGTCTGGGCATGGTCGGCTGCGGCTACGTGGCCGACTACTACCTGGCCACGAAGCACGCCTACCCGGAGCTCGAGATCCGCGGTGTGCACGACCTCGACCAGGCGCGCCGCGACGCCTTCTGCGCGTTTCACGGGCTGCGGGCCGTCGCGTCCCTCGACGCGCTGCTCGAGGACCCGTCCGTCGACGTGATCCTCAACCTGACGAACCCGCGGGCGCATTTCGAGATCACGCGGCGCTGCCTCGAGGCCGGCAAACACGTCTACAGCGAGAAGCCCTTCGCCATGGACCTCGCGGACGCCGAGGCGCTGGTGGACCTCGCCGAGGAGAAGGGCCTCTTGCTCTCGTCGGCGCCCTGCAGCGCGCTCGGGAAGACCGCGCGCACGCTGAGCCATGCGGTCAAGCGGGAGCTTTGCGGCCCTGTTCGCCTCGTCTACGCAGAGCTCGACGATGGCTTCTTGCCGGCCATGGCCTACAGGAAGTGGGTGAGCGAGTCCGGCGCGCCCTGGCCCTACCGCGACGAGTTCGAAGTGGGCTGCACGCTCGAGCACGCGGGCTACGTGCTGACCTGGCTCGTCGAGATGTTCGGGCCGGTAGAGACGGTCACGGCCTTCTCCACCTGCGTCATCCCGGACAAGGTGCCCGGGGAGCCGGCGCTCGAGCCGCCGGACACGGCGGACGTGTCCTTCGGCGTGCTGCGGTTCGAGAGCGGCGTCGTCGCGCGGCTGAGCACGACCATCGTGGCGCCCCACGACCACGCGATCCGCGTCTTCGGCGACCGGGGCGTGATCGAGGTCGAGGAGTGCTGGGACAACGACACGCGCGTGAGCTACCGGCCGCGGCTCCGCATCCGCCGCAAGACGCTCCTGTCGCCGGTCCCGCTGCCGGTGCGTCTTCCTTACCCCATGAAGGTCGTGCCCATGGAGCGGGGCAACACGCGCATGGACTTCCTGTTGGGCGTGCAGGCCATGGCGGACGCGCTGCTGCGCGGCAAGGCCCTGCTGCTCTCGCCGCGCTTCTGCCTCCACGTGAACGAGGTCGCCCTCGCGCTCCAGTACGCGGGGCCGCGCGCGGGCACCTACGTGACGCGTACGCGGCCGGGCTGAGAAGACCGCGCCGGTCCGGGATGCGTCGCGGCCTCGAGGACCCGAAGCGTGCGCGACGCGGAGAGGTGGCCCCGTTCATGCGCCGCGTCGGGCGGCGGAGGCCGTCAGCGGCCGCTCAGTCGCGTCTCGACGCGCGTCGTGACGCGGACCGGCCGCGGCTCGGCGTCGCCCTGGGTGACCTGGTTCTGCATGCGGATCTCGAGGGCCATCTCCCCGCGAAGAAGGCGGCCGGCCAGGGTCATGGCCGTGGTGCCTTCGCCGCTGCCCTCGAGGTTCTCGAGGCGCACGGTCACGCCGGGCTGCGGGCTCGCCATGTCTTGCGCCGGCGCGGTCTGGACGATGCGGGCCGCGAGCTGGATGCGGTCGCCTTCCCGGGCGACGAGTTGGTAGCGAGTGGTCTGCGTGAAGGTGAACTGCGCGGTGGTCAGCGTCTGCGCGACCTCCCACTCGGCCCCGACGCCGACGGGCTCCTCGGGGAAGGGCGCGAGCATCTGCCGAAAGGTCTCGCGCATGCTCTCGAGGGACTGCCGCGTCGCCGGCGGCGCGTCGTCGGCGACGCGGAGCTCGAGGCCGAGCACCTGGCCCCGCGGATCGCCGACGACCCAGCCCTCGAGCGTGGCCAGGGGAGCCAGCGCTTCTCGCAGCGAGGCGTGCATCGCTCCCTCCCCAGGCACGTCGACGCCGTCGACGCCGAAGGTCTGGCGGAAGGTCCCGTCCGCGGCGACCTCGGTGATTTCTTGCCGCAGCACCATGACCGTC